>CAZPGN010000004.1:0-22489 GCA_964586635.1 uncultured Candidatus Saccharibacteria bacterium
TTGATGTTGAAAAGATAATTTCCGAACTGGAGCGCCTGCTTGAAGAAGGAGCAGATAAGGACTCTGTCGCCCGGGGCTTGGCTGGGGTTAACCATGATGCTGGATTTGAATTCAGAGAAAAATTCTTTGCCGACGACCCAACAACATTTGCAAAAAATTTTGCAACCAACTGGCCTTTTCTCGATGGCGTTATTTGCCGATATGGGTGGGAAGGGTGAAGCTATGCTTTGGACACTGTTACAAACCTTCATTGCAAGTATTCTGGTGTATGCACTTGCATCCACTCGAGGAGCTGACGCATTGCGTACACGCCGCCTATCGTATTCGACCTACTTCCTTTTTCCATCACGACCGCAAATGCGTATCGCGGAGACTCGTAAGGAAAGTACCCAATAACCCAAGAATTAACGCGCTGTTTTGACTCACCTAATTCGGCCGTGCCCGTCTTAGCGGCGACTTGCACGCCAAGCCCCGAAAATCCGCTTGCTGTACCGCGTTCGACTGCCTCCCTAATACCCTCGCGAATGACCGCAAAATGTTCTGCAGGAATATCTATTTTGGCGAAGCTGACTTCTTCTGTTTCCGGTGTACGGAGAAATCCGATAATATCTTGTCCTTTGTCCGTTGCTCTACTCTGAAGAATACGCGGGGTTACCAAAACTCCATTCGTAGAAATCGCGGCGACCGCCCGCGCCATCTGCATGACCGTAACGCCAAACCCGAACTGTCCTATCGCCGTATGATATGTATCGCCGATTCGCCAAGGTTCATCGGTGAAATTAAGCGCCTTCCATTCGGGCGTTGGTACAATGCCACCCGCCTCACCCGCCAGCTCAATGCCGGTAGGATCAGTTCCAATGCCGAACATGCGCATATATTTTTCTATACCCCGAATGCCTATGCCCGGCTGGGAACGGTAACCACCCCCGACTTCATAAAAATAAACATTGGATGAGACCGCGAGAGCGTCCCGAAGCGCAACAGAGCCGTGCGCTTTCCAATCTACAAATCTACTCTCATTCGCGGGGTTGAAAGGATTCGGCACAGTAATAGCTCCAGTACTAACGATCTTTGTGTCTGGTGTTACCACTCCCTCCACAAGCGCGCCGATGCCAATAAACGGCTTAACGATTGATCCAGGCGTGTAAACGCCTGATATGGCGCGATTAAGGAATGGTGTTTGTGGGTCGGCCGCATACAACGCTATCTGCCGCGCGTCATCTCCATCGGCGAGCACCTGCGGGTCGTATTCCGGGTATGAGACGAGCGCAATCACCTCGCCGGTGTGGACATCAAGGACGAGTCCCGCGCCGCCTATGAATTTCCTGTCGACCGCAAGGTCGCGAATGATAGTATAGAGCTTTTTTTGAATGCGCGAGTCGACCGTCAGGGTAACATCGCTTCCGCGGACCGCGCGCTCAAAAATACTTGCAGAGACCTCGGAGCCAAAAACATCCCTTTCAACTAGGCGAAGGCCGTTTCTTCCGACTAGCTGTTCATTGAAAGCCAGCTCTGCGCCTGCACGACCGACTGTTTGGTCGGGGTGATATATCTCAATCTCCTCTTTGTTCGGTGAACCGGTGTATCCCACGACATGAGCGAGGCCGCTATCGCGAACATATTCCCTATGGTCCTTGCCGTTCCATGCCAGAAGTACTCCGTTACGGTCATACAAAACGCCGCGCTCTGCGAATATCGGAATGTGACGAAGCGTATTCTTTTCGCTCCGAGCAAGAAATGCCTCACCGTGAACTATCTGCAAATCCGCAGTATTCCATGCGAGGATGCCGACAAGCAAAGCCGAGGAAATGACCAGTCCCGCTATCGAAAACTTGCTAATGGGACGCTCGATGCGGCCTTCAAACTGCTGGGTGTCGAAATGCGGCAAATTGGTCGCGTCAAGAAAAATCAGGTCAGGGGTAACCTCATCCACATGAAGGCGCCGCCTGCGTCGAAACGATGCCATAGCGCTTCAGTATATCACCATCGCAGTAGTGACAGATGCGTTTTAAGAACGGCGAACACAATATATGTCATGACAGTCAAGGCCGAAAAATAAAGCAGAGGGAATGTGCCGTACACTCCGGCTGGGAGACCGTACCAGACATCGAAGAGTAGTGAGAGTAACAAACCCTCAACATATGACTCGAACAATATAGTCGCGACTAGAACCAAAGCAATAGCGAACCACCATGGACCCGCAATGCTAACCAGGAGAATTGCTACAGTAACATAGTGCCTAGCCAGATTCATAATTATTCTCTCACTATTTCGACAAAACGAAGCTCGCGAGGCGAAATTGCAATCGCGCCGTATGCGAACTCAAATGCATCTGTACCTGGGTCGTCCATTGACTCGATCATGCCGACCACCCATCCTTTCGTTCCAGGCAAAATTATTGCATCCCCGATGGACACATGGATGTCGCGCGGTATTTGAATACGAAAAGAACCGCCTCCGAGACCTTCAATCTCCATCGCCATTCGCCCTTCCCCCACGAGGACGGGAGTTTCTCTGCCTGCGCTTGATAGAAGCTCCACCTTTGCGAACCGCGGGCCGGTCGCTCGAACTACACCGAGCACGGATTGACCAATGACGGCGAGATCGCCTTGATGCACTCCGTCCTCGCTACCAATATCAATAATAAGCATATCAAATGGGCTTTGCGGGGGTCTGACTAAAACGCCGGCAAGAATTAACTCATCCGAAGTATCTGCCGTTCGTGCATTAAGAAGCGCCTTCAATTCGCGATTCTCCAATTCGAGCGCCGAAAGCGGCGCAAGGCGTCCCTCAAGCTCTGATATATACGCCGATAATTCGGCGGGAGCGCGGGAAAAGAGAGAAATCCGCGCACGCCAAAGTCCCGCGGCAGACTCAATAGCGAGAGTGCTTGCTCGATCTCGCGCCAAAGTGAACACCGTGGCGAACACCAGTGCGAGCGCTATAATTAAAACGCTGGAGCGAACTATATTCGAATGATTACTGTTTCGGCGGTAGGGTCTTATCGTCATCTAAAAATACATCTCTATATGCTGACAAATTCTCAAGTATGACGCCTGTACCTCGCACGACAGCCGTGAGCGGGTCTTCAGGAACATGGATCGGGATTTTCAACTCCTCTTCCAGCATCTCACTCATCCCGCGGATGAGTGAACCCCCGCCAACAATGTAAATGCCCCGATGCATCACATCCGACACGACTTCGGGCGGCGTCATCTCGAGCACTTCCTTGATCTGTTCAACCATGCTCGCAACCGATGGCCCTATCGCCTCACGGATATCCTGTTCGGTAATCGCAACCTCGCGCGGGAGGCCCGTTACCAAATCGCGGCCGCGAACAGTCGTCTCGCCATTGCCGTGAGACGGACCAACGGCGCTGATGGCAAGCTTAACCTCCTCCGCCGTTCGCTCCCCAACGAGCACCTTAAACTGATCCCGAATGTATGTAACGATTTCTTGATTAAGTTTATCTCCCGCAATATGGATACCGCGCGAATTGACTACACCAGAAAGCGAAATAACCGCGATATCGGTCGTGCCGCCACCGATATCAACGACCATGGTGCCGACCGGCTCATGCACTGGCAGGCGAACGCCGATCGCCGCCGCCATCGGTTCTTCGACAATGTACACTGCGCGCGCACCCGCGCCTTGTGCCGCATCTTTCACGGCGCGGCGTTCTACATTCGTAATGCCAGATGGCACGCCGATAACCACGCGCGGGCGCAAAAATTTTGCGGGAGCCAATTCGCGAGCCTTGCGAATAAAATAGGCAAGCAATTCTTCCGTAATTTCAAAATCTGAAATTACGCCATGAACGAGCGGTTGGATTGCCGCAAGGTGCGCGGGGGTTCTGCCGATCATTCGTTTCGCATCGGCGCCGATAGCGACGACGCGACCAGTTTTCTTGTTGACTGCAACGACTGAGGGTTCGTTGATGATGATGCCATGCCCGCGAACATATACGAGTAAATTCGCGGTTCCAAGATCAATACCGATATCGTGCGACAACCATTTGTATAATCCTTCGAACATTGCGTAAAAGATAAATGTATCAAACTATTGTTGTCCTCTCGGCCATTCTCGCTCTACATCAGCAATAAAACGGCCGTCCGTCATGCTTTCAGGCGGCTTGCTATCAATACTCCTACTGTCAACTAAACCTTCAACAACTCAACCTCGGACAAATGCCGAACTTCTCCAGTGGCGCGATCTTTCATTTCATATGCCCCTGCCGACTCGGTCTTTTCACTCGCAATCACTCGATACGGAAGACCGAGAAGGTCGGCATCAGCAAACTTTTCCCCCGCTCCAACATCACGATCATCATACAACACGCCGGGCAGGGACTCGAACAACTTTGCCCCCCTGCCCGCCGACAACTCTATCAAATGAAATTTGTACGGCGCGACCGACTTAGGCCACACAAGCCCCGCCGAGTCAGATAGCGCCTCGGCAATTGTCCCCATCAGGCGTCCAAGTCCTATTCCATAACATCCCATGAATATGGGCACTCGCACGCCTTCCGCACTCATTACGCTAAATCCGAATGCCTCTGTGAAGCGGGTCTTTAATTCAAAAATGTTTCCGACTTCTATAGACTTCTCTTTCGAGAGCTTAACAGAACCACACTTCGGACAAGAACTCTTATCGGCGATTATCTCATCGTTAATTGCGATGCCGCACTTTCTACACAGATGAATGGTGTCCTCGCCGGCCGCAGTTATGGTTTGGTATTCGTGCGAATACCGTGAAAAACTTCCGCCACTCGCATACGTGAGAAAGGTGCGTTCACCGATACCAACGCGGTTGAAGATCGCAGAATATGCCGACTGCATGCGTTCATAGAAGGATGCGAACTCGCCGACATCGACATGGAATGAATACATATCCTTCATCAGGAACTCGCGGCCGCGCAAAAGGCCGCTCTTTGCGCGCAACTCCATACGAAATTTATTCTGAAATTGATAGACGGAGAATGGAAAGTCCCTGTATGACAGCGCAAACTTCTGTACGAGCGGAACGATTATTTCCTCGTGAGTTGGACCGAGCGCAAATTCGCGCCCGCTCGCATCGACGACTTTGTAGAGGTCGTTCATCGTCTCCCATCGACCCGTCTGGGTCCAGTGCTCCTTCGGTTGTAATGATGGCAGGAAGACTTCCTGCGCTCCAACTTCCTGAAGCTCCTCACGAATGATCTGCTCGATATTTTTTATGACCCGCAAACCGAGCGGCAAATAGCTGTAAACCCCCGCCATTAACTTGTCCACATAACCGGCGCGGACGAGTAGTTCGGCATTCCGCGATATCTCGTCCTTGGGGGCGTTCATCCGCGTTCGGGTGAACAGTTCTGTTTGCCTAATCTTCCCATCCATAGATTCCTTATAGTACCTCGGCAGGGGGTAATCGGTCAAAAAATGCCAGTTAGCCTATGCGAAATGCGCATGCTATAATAGTATTGGTTACGCGACATGCAAGGAGGAAACTCGCCATGTTCTTTCAGAAATTGTGCGGGGAGGAATTTCTCGCGACTATTGCGAAAAGCAACGGTTCCACTCGCGGTATCGTTTCAGACATCGATGACACACTGTGCGACACATGGATCGATTGGATACGGATGACCTTTACAACACTTGGAAACCCCGAGGGGCTTTCTCCCGAGAAGTTCCGAGAACAGTACGGCAAGATTTATCTCGCTCCATACTTTCGCGACCACCCCGAGCTGTGGGACTGGATTCAGCGGTTGCGCTATTCGAGCGATGCGCACAGTGAGGCGCGCCCGATCGATGGCGCTCGTGAGGCGCTCCATCTCATCTCCGGATGCGGAGCGGTCTCCTCCGGCACGCGACTGTTAGGATACCTTACAGCCAGGGTGGAAACGCTATACCAAACCACCAAAGACTGGCTAATCTGCCACGGGTTCCCAGATGCGCCCATTATCATGCCCCCGCGCGACATCGCCTATCCGCGCGCTATTAAATGGAAGGCGAGTATCCTTCATCAAGGATACCCTGCCGTGCGCGGCATCATTGATGACGACCCCTTGCTGGTCGAGGAGCTTGAACTAATCGGCGCGTATAAAGGTTTGGTGTGGCTGTTCAATCACGAAACGGGTTCGTACCCGTTCGCAATTCCATACCCCTGCCATATGCGAGCAGGGGAACTCATTCTGCCGCGAATCTGCGGCGATTGATAGAAAGCGCCATGCCCTCGGCATGGCGCTTATTGTTTCCTACAACTTCAAAATATCGAGGTAGGTAATCACAGCCATAAAAAAGAGGAGAGCGACAAAGCCCGCCGTATTTAACCCAGCCACTGTGCGAGGATTAATGGGAGAACCCTTGAGTTTTTCGGCAACGAGAAAAAGCAGTCTTCCTCCGTCAAGCGCAGGAAACGGCACGAGGTTTATGATGGCTAGATTGATAGAGATAAGCGCCGTCAGACCAAGGAGATATATAAAGCCTATCTCACTTGCATCACCAACAATACCAATGATGCCAACGGGGCCAGTAATGCTTGAAAACGATGAATCTCCAGTGAATATACCCTTTGCAAAAACTCCAAGCGCGCGTGCGGTGCCGAGCGTGAGAGATCCAGTAACTCGCACACCCTCAATAAGGGCGCGGTGAATGGGCAGAGTTGCAATGCCGATGACATCCATAGAAATGCCTATCGCTGGACTATCTCCGAATATACCGGTCTCTGGAATGGCATTGACAGTGCGGGGTTCTCCATCTCCCCTTCTATAGCCGATGGTAATTGACTCCGCTCCATGGCGAGCAATAAAATCCTGAACTCCTTCCGGTTGAAGAGGCGTTCCTTGAAGAACATCAATCGCCGTTGCAAGAAAGACGAGGGAGTCGCCCGTCTTTAAACCCACGCGCCCCGCGGGAGACTCTGGCTCAACTGAGGTAACGAGCAATCGCACATCCTCTATCGCCGCCCCAGACGGCGCGCCGGCAACAGGCGTAGGAAATCCGCTCACCAAGCCGACAGATATAAGCACCCAGGCAAGGAGAAGGTTGAATGACACGCCCGCGGCGATAACAGCCGCCTGAACCCACTTTGGCTTATGCGCAAACGAGTGCGCCTGCAAGGCCGAAGTCTCTACAATTTCCACTCCATCCTCGCCATATATGCGAACAAAGCCGCCAAATGGAAGCCAGTTTATAGAATACAAAGTGTCGCCCTTTCTTATTCCCGCTATGCGCGGTGGAAATCCGAGACCGAACTCATCGACGCGGATGCCAGCAAATTTCGCAACAATAAAATGTCCGAACTCGTGCGATACAATAAGAACAACCAGTATTATGAAGAATAGCAGTATACTCATATCCGTGGTGATTATTCGAGGATTTCGTTTTCTTTCTTTGTCGCAAGCGTATCAAGTCGTTCATTCGCACCAGTGACAAGCTTCTGCAACTCATCTTTCAACCGGAACTTGTCGTCCTCCGACAACTCGCTTGCGCGTTCGCGCGCTTGAATATCGCTCCACACTTCTTCGCGACTTGTACGAACGCGTATGCGGGCATCTTCGAATCGCTCGCGGATTATCTTACCCATCTTTTTTCGATTTTCTTCTGTCATCTCTGGAAAAATCACACGGACGCCGTTATCGTCTGATGCAGTCGATACTCCGATGTTTGCCGATGCGATGGCCGTCTCGATAGACTTCACCAAAGCCTTATCCCAAGGAGTTACGCGAAGCGTTCTAGCATCTTCTATGCTTATAGACCCTACGTGCGAGATGGGCATTTTTGAGCCGTAGGAATCAACCTGCACGCGATCAAGGAGCGCTGGCGTTGCACGGCCCGACCGAAGAGAACTGAATTCCTTCGAGAGCCATGCCTCCGTCTCGGTAAGCGCCTTTTTGAATGATGAAAAATCGTATTGCATGTCTTTCATTATACTACAGGCAACATTACGGCGAAATGCCCGAAAATGAGCTTTACTGAAACACCTGGGTTGTAGAGTATTTCTCGCGTGCGGAAAATTTCATCAGCCATGTCAGCTTCCCGTCGCGCGCGCGGAGTTATTGCATGAAGCGCGCACTCGATGTCATCCAAGAGATCGAGGGCGCGCGCCGCATCGAAACGCTCGATCTTCTTGAGCCGCTCGGGATACGAATTGTGCAAGAATGCCTTTCCGACATTCGCTTGCGGCGCGCGCCCAACTCGGCCAAGATACACGCACCGTGAGGCAAGTGTCCTAAGTATGAGCGACTCCCTCGCGTGCGCAAGAAAAAAATAGATATCTTGAATCGGTTCTTCTAGTAGTTTAAGCAGTGCATTCTGCGCGTACACAGTAGCCTCCCCCATATCGACAGCAAAAATACGCGCCCCTCCAAGCGGTCGCCCTGACGCTCTTTGCGAGAGATTGCGACTATCGTTAACGAGAAACTTTTCGAATGTCCCTTCCCAAAAGTCCGGACTCTGTTGCGCTGTGCAACCAAGTAGCTCGTCCCACCACGCGGAAAGGTGCGGGCGCGCATCCTGCAATGTGCCAGTCATCAGATAGGCATGGTGACATCGCGCTCCTTTGCGCGCTCGCAGAACCGCCTCGTAAAAATGGGAACGCCCTGAATTGTTATCGTTTTGCAATGACACTCTTTTTATATGTATCAAGATGAGAAAGCGCGATACCCGTTCCTTTTGCCACACAAAAAAGCGCGTCCTCGGCTAGCACGGCCTTCACACCCGTGCGGCGGTATACAAGTTCGGGGAAATTACGCAGGAGCGAAGTACCGCCAGTCATAATAATTCCGTGGTCGATAATATCTGCCGCAAGCTCGGGAGGCGTTTCCTGGAGCGCATCTTTCATTGCCGTTATCATCTGGCGCAATTCATTGTCGATTGCCTTGACTATCTCGTTCGTACCGATCTCTGCCGTCCGAGGAAGACCAGTCAAAAAATCGCGCCCTTTTATCACCATAAACAGCTCGTCCTCGAGTGGCAATGCGGAGCCTATGGTTATCTTTATATCCTCTGAAGTTCTGTCGCCAATGGCGAGATTGAATGTTTTTTTGACATAGTCGATGATTGCTAGGTCAACCTTGTTTCCAGCACATTTGACAGATGTTGATGTCACTATGCCGCCAAGCGAAATGACCGCCGCATCAGTCGTGCCGCCGCCAATATCAACAACCATGTGGCCTCGCGGTTCATGGATAGGAATGCCGGCGCCGATCGCCGCAAGGATAGGCTCTTTAATGATGTATGCGCTCCGTGCACCAGCGTTTATCGCGGCCTCGACAACCGCGCGCCGTTCTGTTGATGTCACTCCGGCCGGAACAGAAACGATAACTTCTGGCTTCACGAAGCTGAAACGACCGAGCGCCTTACCGATGTAATACCGAAGCATGGCCTCGGTAATGCGATAGTCGGCAATAACGCCATCTTTCATCGGACGATACGCGATAACGCTATCGGGTGTTTTTCCTATCATCTCTTTCGCTTCGACACCAACGGCCAACACTCGGTTATCATCTACCGAAATTGCTACGACCGATGGTTCATTGAGAACCACACCCATTCCTGGCACGAAAACGAGCGTGTTCGCAGTGCCCAAGTCTATTCCTAATTTCTTGGAAAAAATACCCATCTATTTCATTCGTCCCGACGAACTATGTCTGCGCCGACCCCGCGCAAACGCTCCTCTATGGCGGCATATCCGCGGTCAATGTTGTAGCCATTATGGACGATCGTTTCCCCCTTTGCAATGAGCCCGGCGGCGAGAAACGCCATACCAGACCGCAGGTCTCTCGCAGGAGTCTCAATGCCGACAAGTGGTGTGGGTCCCGTAATATGCGCCAGAGAGGAGGTTGTTTCGATAGAAGCCCCCATGCGACGAAGCTCGGGAAGGTATTCCATACGACTTTCAAATATAGTCTCGAATATCGAACTTTCTCCTTCGGCTTGCGTGAGAAAGACAGCAAGGAGTGGCTGAAGATCAGTCGGGAACCCGGGGTATCCCTGCGTTTTCACTGCGAGCGAATCGAATCGAGAATCTGTGTTTCCAGAAAAATGAATTGAGTCCTCACCTGCTTCCATTCGAACTCCCGCGCGAGCAAGGAGCGAGAGCGGCACTTTCAAATGCTTCGGTTCGCAATCGGTGATGGTTAAATCGTCACCTGCAAGCGCCGCAAGAATAGCAAATGTTCCGGTCTCAATCCGATCCGACATGACGGTATATGTATGAGGAGCACGGAGAAATGCGCCACCGTGGATTAATAGCGAAGGGGTACCGATACCGCCTATATCCGCGCCTGAGTCCTTCAGAAATTGTGCAAGGGCGTGAACTTCGGGCTCAAGCGCGGCATTGTGTATGGCGGTCCTCCCTTCTGCGCCGATTGCGGCAAGCAAGAAAGTTTCCGTTGCAGTCACACTCGGAACCTTGAGAACAATCTCCCCTCCACGAAGTCTTCCGCCTCGCGCTGTTACCGTAAATCGCACGCTTTGACCAATATCTTCTTGTTGAATGTCTGCGCCGAAGGAGCGAAAACCGTCCAAGAATACATCAATGGGTCGCTTTCCGATAAGACAACCGCCCGGGTAATAAAATGTCGCCGAACCAAACCGCGCTAGAAGAGGCCCGGCAACGACGATCGATGCGCGAATCTGTGAAGCAATGTCCTGGGGCAATTCAGTCAGCCGAACTCCACTAGCAGAAACCGAGAGCAGGCCTTTTCCATTATCTTCGATACGAGCGCCAAGCGCCTCAAGGATCTCGCGCATACGCCGAATGTCCTCAATATCGGGAACCCGTTCGATCGAGAGACCATCCTCATACAAAAGCGCCGCCGGTAGAGCTTTGAGGGCTTCATTCTTAGAGCCCGCCACTGCAATCGACCCTCGCAATGTACGCACCCCATCCGAGCCGGAAATGACAAAACGATCGTTCATAATGAGAATTGGTATACTAGTATATCATGTACGTCGTTACGGTATTGCCGATCGCTCGGAACCTGCAGGCCGAGCAACTCTCATATTTTTCAGCCTCCAAACTGGAAGCTGGCATCCTTGTGCGTGTGCCGGTGAGGCATGGCATAATACCTGCGATCGTTGTGTCGTCAACTGTCGCGAGAGACGCAAAGACCGCCATTAAATCATCCGTATTCCCACTCCGTGAAGTACACAATTCAAGCGGTATAAGTATTTTTCAGCACGCGTTCATTGAAGCGGCGCAGAGAATAGCGCGATTCCATGCGGGGACGACCGGAGAAACCATAGCCTCACTCATACCAAAAGATATACTCTCCTGCACCGAAGATATTGCGGACATGATTCCGAGCGATTTGCCTCGCACATGCATCATCGCCGCAACAGCAGAAATCGCCAGAGACATTGCAAATGGTTTTGACCCTTCGTCGACTGTTCTTATTACGAACGGGCTTCCGAAGCGACGAATGCTTGCCGCATGCAAACGCGCGCAGACGGACGCCACGATACAGAGAATCGTTATGACGCCGGGCTTCCTGTTCTTACCCCTTCCGACAATACGCGACATGATAATCCATGACCCTGAACATTCTGCGTATGTACTTCGCCGTCGTCCTTATATTAATACTGCGCACTTCGCCGCATTATATGCCAAAGAGCGCGCCATAACCATTACTTCAATGCCGCCACACGCGACATATCAACAAGGCCGAAAAATAGAAGTGGTTGCCATGAAGCTGGAAGCGGACCCTCGAGTCTCTGCGGCATCGATAGAACGGCTTAATCGCGCCGCCGTTACGCGAGAGCGAACGCTCGTGTTCACACTTCGGCGCGGGTTAGCAACGCAAACCATCTGCGCCGACTGTGCAACTGTCGTTTCGTGTAGCGATTGTGGTTCTTCGCTCATTTTACAAACAAACGCCGGGACACGAATATATCGCTGTCGCACATGCAGAATCGAACGAACCCCAACAGACGCCTGCGCGCGATGTGGAGGATGGCGACTTATTGAACTTGGAATTGCAGCGGAAGGACTCGAAGCCGCGCTCAAATCGCGCTACCCCGCACGCCCGATATTTCGACTGGATGCAGACAACGCGCCATCGGAACATGCGGCACGGGAAATCGTACAGTCATTCGAGGCATCTGCAGACGGAATCCTTGTCTGCACCGAAATTGCGCTCGGGAAAATCAAAGCGATGGTACCAGTCGTTATCGTCGGTTCACTCGACTCGCTCCTGTTCGTGCCCGACTACCGCTCTTCCGATCGCGCGATGCGGCTCCTCACCGCCGCAAGCGCACTTTGTAGCCGCTCGCTTCTGGTTCAAACGCGAATCCCAGACCATCCAGTCTTTCGTTTTTTTTCGAGTGGAGACCGCGTGGGGTTTGCGGCCTGGGATGCGGAAAATCGAAGACGCTTTTCATACCCTCCGTATGGAGTGCTCATACGACTCATCGGGCATAGAGACAACATCACGGCCCTCGAGCAGGAACTGTCGCGATATGAGCCGATCGTGTATGACTCACTGCATGCGAACCGTAATGAACTGGCGCTTCTCATTAAAATGTTACCCGAATCCTGGAATGCGGAAACAAACACATATGATAATACGATCGAATGCGCGCTCGCAAGGCTTCCACGCTCCGTACGCGCCGAGGTAAACCCCGCGTCATTACAATAATGTAAAACGCCTTTCTCTAGCTGCTTCTGTTCAAAACATAAATTGAAATCTAATTGAAAAGTTAGTAGGATTACGAATTATGCCCTCGGTCAAGGAAATCGTGCAGGAAGGAGACCCAGTCCTGCGTCAGACGGCAAAAGAAGTGCCGATTGCTCAAATTTCTCGGGTCGAGATACAATCCGTCCTGCAGGATATGAGGCTTTCCCTTAATGCGGCGCGCGATGGCGTTGGTCTTGCCGCGCCCCAGATAGGAATCCCTCTTCGAATTTTTATCGTATCTAGCAAAATCCTCGCCGCCGAAACTGCTGACAGCCCGCCCCTACGCGACACTCAAGATATAGTCTTTGTAAATCCAAAAATTACGCGGCTCTCAAAAAAGACAATCGAGCTTGAGGAGGGCTGTTTGAGCACCCGCAATAGATTTGGCAAAATTATTCGTTCGGAGCGGGCGACCGTTACGGCATATGATGAAAATGGCAAGCGATTCACTCGCAGCGCCGGCGGTTTGCTTGCGGAGATATTCCAGCACGAAATCGACCATTTGAATGGGGTCTTATTTATTGATAAAGCGCGAGACATCCATGTCATCGTGCCCGAGGAGTCCCATGAACAGTAGCAACAAACCCAGATTTGCATTTCTCGGCACGCCCCGCTTTGCGCTGTTTGTGCTCGACGAACTAGAAAAAGCATCCTTGCTTCCATCGCTGGTCATTACCGCAAAAGACAAACCAACCGGTCGTAATCAGATCTCCGCGCCCTCGCCGGTACACACGTGGGCCGCAAAACGCAACATTGCCATAAAATTTGCGGATACGAAAAAAGAGGTCGAGGATGCCCTATCGTCTTCCGAGCTCGACGTTGCGGTGACAGCGGCCTTCAATGTTATTCTCACTGCTCGCGCCCTTTCACTTCCTACACACGGGGTACTGAATGTGCACCCGTCTCTACTGCCAGAGTATCGTGGGCCCTCACCGATACAATCCGCATTGCTTGCGCAGGACAAGGAAACTGGCTGCTGCGTTTTTGTGCTTGACGAAAAAGTAGACCACGGACCAATACTTGCCTGCGAGCGCTTTTGCATTTCTGACGAGAATTATCTTCAGCTCGAAGAGGCTCTCGGCCGCCGTGGCGGCTCACTCCTTGCGCGCGTTCTTGCACCATACATTGCTGGTGAAATTATTCCGCAGGAACAAGAGCACGAAAGGGCGTCGTATACTAAAAAATTCGAGATTGATGACGGCAGACTTGACCTTAGCAACACTGATTCAGCGGCGTTGCTTGCGCGAGTGCGAGCGCTAAATCCTGAACCTGGCGCCTATGCCGTCATAAAGACACGGCGAGGAGAACGACGCGTTAAAATACTTGACGCCATAGTCACTGGTGGACAGTTTAATCCCATTCGCGTCATACCAGAGGGAAAGCACGAGATGTCATGGGACGCCTTTACGCGCGGGAATCTCTAACCCGTTCCTTTAGGTCACGCCCACCTTTTCGCACGAGCGATGTTTGTCTATCGATATGGCGGCGAAGCTCTTTCGCTATTTCTTCCTGCATGAGATCTATCGCTGAATTCAAATTCCTCCCCAGCTCCTCGGCGTGCAATATCTTTTTGCCGATGTGAATATTTACCTCCGCTCGATAAAACTCGCCCGTCAAGTGATGGCGCGTGGTTTTTCCTATCTCCACATCTGCGCGAATCTCGTTATCTACATCACTCACCAACTTGCCAAGAGCCTTCATCTTTTTATCCAAATATTGCCGCGTTGACGGCGATACTGACACACTCGTTGTTTTGATGGTATACCTCATATACTTTAGTATACTGTTTTCTGTCCGAAATAGTCACCTAGGGACAGCGTCTCACCAAGACTTCAATCTGGAATGTCGACTATTTTTGCGGGCGAGCGGTGTCCAGCAATGAGACGCACGCGCTTCGTGTGGACACTAAACTCGCGCGCGACAAGCTCTATCATGCGATGATTGGCGGCATTGCCTTTTGCGGGCTCACGAACAGAAATTTCGAGGTGATCCGCCGAAACCCGCGAGACACTCTCTTTTTTTGAAGCTGGTGTTACCCGCACTCTCACATACATATGCACACATAATAGCACTGCAAGAGTAGGTTATGCTGGGTAGATGCTATCGATTTATTCCATCTGCTTGTTGAAGGGTTCCAAGATGACAACAACAGTACCCCTCGATAAAGGCCGATGCTTACTGTGCGGCGTATTGCGCAAGCAATGAACGAAACTCCTCACTGCTCCCCGGTATCTCTATGCGCTCTCCGTTAATAAAAAATGTTGGGACCGAATTCACACCAAGCTGTCGCCCATCAGAAATGTCCCGCAGAACGCGTTCCCGAATCTCGTCTGAATCAAGATCGCGCTCGAATTGATTGGCATTTAGGGTCCTATAGAAGACAAGGCGCGGATACGAGAGAAGTGCATTTCGCATCTCTGCGGCCGTGTTGTCACTCCACAATTCTTGGTTGTCGAATATAAGGTCATGCATGTACCAGAACGCTTGCGGGTCCTGCAGGTATGCCGCCTCGGTGGCGCGAGCGGCGATATCCGCATGGGCATGGATCTCGTTTAGGGGGTAATGTCGGTACACGAGACGAAAGTCGACACCTTCTCGCTCGAGCTGGCGCAAAACACCTGAATATTGTCGACATGTCGAACACTGGAAATCGCTGTACTCGACAACAGTTACGGTTGAGGTAGCGTTCCCGCGTACATGATCGTACGGTCGTATCTGGAGAATAGATTTTTGCAACTCGGCGCTCGTCGCGCCATCTCTGGTCCCGCGTAAGACAAGACCCGTCACAAAAAACCCTATCCCAATGACGACCAGGACAACGATTAGTATTGGAACCCATGAGTTCTTTCTTCGCATACTTAAATCATAATTACAAAAATTAGTATGCGACAACAATAACACCACTTACCGCCACGGCAAGACCCCGCGACAAAGACTCAAAAGCGCTATCGCTTCCCGAGAAAATAGTTATAGAAGTGCGCCACGAGATAGCCCATCACCCAGGCCATAATGGCAGATACCAGTGTTACTTGCACGAATTCGGCGGTTGTCATTGTGGAAGGAAGAAGCGATACGACATTCGCGCCAAAAAACGATGCGTTGAACAGAAATATAAAACCAGTCGGGGCGGCGATGGCAAGTAGATAATAAAAGACATAGACAATGGCAACGACAACCGCCCATGCATGCGCGAAAGCTTTTTCTTGTAGCTTCATACTGATTCCGAATTAATTATGATAAATACTAGACATAGTATACCTCACATCTATATATAAAAGGTTGTGGATAGACACAAGCTATCCTCTGTAAGTTGCCCGCGCAAAGTGGCAGTGATACGATGGCCGCATTACTAAGGGCTATATAACATTTGATGTCATATGAAGAAAGCGCTCGTCATACTCATTATTATCGCGGCCATCGCGGCGATCTGGTATTACTATGGGAGTTCCGCCACAAAGGACAGCAACGACAGTAGAGCAACGCTCGAGACAGCAGTCGTCACATCAAAT
Organism: uncultured Candidatus Saccharibacteria bacterium; assembly: GCA_964586635.1. Classification (GTDB taxonomy): domain Bacteria; phylum Patescibacteriota; class Minisyncoccia; order Phycocordibacterales; family CAZPGN01; genus CAZPGN01. The sequence goes on from CAZPGN010000004.1 coordinate 16,168, forward strand.
CCAATGGTAACACTGAAAACAAACAATGGGGATATAGTGCTCGAACTGTTCGCTGACAAAACGCCGACTACTACGGCGAATTTTATCAAACTCTCGCGTGATGGCTTTTACAATGGAACAAAATTCCATCGCGTCATTAAGGGATTTATGATACAGGGGGGCGACCCGAATACGAAGCAAGAGGACACTACTAACTATGGGCAAGGCGGGCCTGGCTACACGATCGCCGATGAGTTCGTCGCGGGCCTTTCCAACGTTCGAGGAACTATCTCAATGGCAAATATCGGCCAGCCAAACACAGGCGGGAGTCAATTTTTCATCAATCTCATCGACAATATCGGTCTCGACTTCGACAAGGAACCGTCGACAAGCCAACATACCGTCTTCGGAAAAGTAACGAGTGGCATGGATGTCGTTGATGCTATTGGTACAACACGAACCACGACAAACGATCGCCCGTTGGATGATGTTGTCATTACGGAGGTGGCGCTGTCTCTGCGCTAGCGCGCACGACTGGCTATCGAATGAACGATATCGAATGCTTGATTTGCTGATTCAATGATCGAGTCCGTTCCCGTGAGCGAACCTGCAATAAAAATTCCAGGGACGGATGTCTCTCGTGTAATAGTATCAAAGACCGCAACTCCATCATCCGTTGTCGAAATGCCGAGAGAATGCAAAAACTCGACCGGCTTTTGATAGCCGATGTGGATATATAGGGTGTCGAATTGCTCCGTGGTTTGTTCGGCGCCGCGGCGCAGGATCGCTGAATTGCCCTCGATACGCAGAACAGTCGAATCAAAACTGATGATCAAGCTTCCCTCCTGCACCAAATCCTGTGCCTCCTCGCGATTGCGCGCAGTCGCGCTTTCTGCGAATGAGTCCTTCCGCACTACGAGCATCACGCGGTTTTCGTCTGCGCATTGTATCGCAGTTTCAAGCGCGCTGTTGCCACCGCCGACAACAATGATATTCTTTCCGGCGCCATTCTCGCGATAGTCAAATCGGTACCGCACATTCGGATTTCCCTCTTCCCCTGGAATACCAAGCGCTCGTGGGTGCTCAAATATGCCGCTTGCGAGCAGTATGAATCGCGTCCGTATATCACCACGATTTGTAGCAACAGTGAAGATGCCCCTGTCATCACGCGTAACTCCGCGCGCCGCAACCCCCTTACTGAATGCGTGTTGGTCTATCTGCTCTGTCCATAGCCTCACCAATTCATCGCCTAACGCCCGGTCAGGAAACGCGATGGCCCCCTTCACTGATGCGCTGTTGCGGCCATAGGCGTGGTAGAAACGCTTATCGCGCATGGTTTCAGCGATAAGCGACCCGATATCATTCTTGTCGATTAGGCGATATGAAAGTCCCTTGGCTTTCGCCTGCAAAGCCGCTTCGATACCAGCAGGACCAGCGCCGATGATTAGGATTTCGCAGTTATACTCCTCTTCCGCAGTCATGATAATACAGGTATTCTACTTATTATGATGAAAAAGGGCAAAAAAGTTGCTGTCATTGGGGCTGGCATAGCCGGTCTCGCATGCGCATATGAATTGCAAAAAAAAGGATACGACGTCACTGTCTTTGAAAAGGAATCACTCGCCGGCGGACGCATGCGCTCCGAAAAAAAAGACGGCCTCGTTTTCGACAGCGGCGCCGATTTCTTCGCCGACAACTATACGCAGATGAAAACATATGCCGCAGAATTCGGCATTCCATGGGTAGCAACCGAAGAACATGGCAAGCATCGCGTGATAAAGAATGGAACTCCGCATGCGTACGACCTCGGTGGCCCATTAGATGTACTCCGATTCACAGTTCTTCCGTTTTGGACACGATTGCGTTTTCTCAAGTGGCTTGCGACGCTGAAAATGAATGCGGTTACTCCATCTTTTTTTGACCTGTCGCAACTGCCCGATTCGCTCGACTTCGATAACGCAGGCCACTTCCTCACTACCCACGTTGGAAAGGAGGTCACAGACTATGTCGCCGACCCCTTCACGGGAATTATGCAATTTCACGGCTCTCATGAAATATCCACTGCGGCGCTGTGGGCGTTAATTAAAATGATGATAACGCCGTCACTTCATTTTCGCATCCGCTATACGAGAGGAGGCATGGACGCGATTCCAACAGCTATCGCGCGCAGATTGAACATCGTGTATGGCGCTCGTATCGAACGCGTGAGCCGCACGCCTGAAGGCGTGCGGCTCACGCGCGCCGGCCACAATGAACTCTATGACGCCATAAATATCGCCACGCCAGCTCCGGTCGCCGCGCGTCTTATTTCAAACCCAACCAGCGTCGAACAAGAACTTTTTGCACGGGTAAAATACGCGGTAACTATTACCGTCGCATTTTCAATGCCGCTAGATACATTTCGAGATAATACGCACATTACATATGTCCCATTTGTTGAAAACAGTGTTATCAGCGGTTATACGAATGAATCGCGTAAAGGAGCCGATAGTATCGGGAACAACAGAACTCTCCTCAACATATACCTGCACGAGGGAGCGGCGAGAGCACTGATGCAGGAAACTGATACCCGCATTTTTGATGATGTATTCGCCGAGCTCCAGAAGGTCTCACCCGAAATCCGCGCGCGAAGCAATGAGACGCGACCGCACGCGCTCCGTCGCTGGAAACTCGCTATGCCGAAGTTCGACCATGGCTATGTGCCTCTTGTGCGAAATTTTTGTTTGCACAATAACGGACAGGGCAATCTCTACCTCTCCGGCGATTATCTCAACGCTCCGTGGACAGAGGGCGCCGCTCGTTGCGGCATTCGCACTGCTTTAGAGATTGACAGTCGCTTAAACTCCGGCAACAAACACTAGGAGCTCGATTGTTCCCGCTTACCGCGAGCATACGCTTCGGCAACTCTCTCGTCGTCCGTTGGGGCTTCTGGCTCACGATAGAATCGATCTCCTGTCAGGTCCATATACAAATCCATTCCAGTCCCAACTGTGCCGTGGATCCCTGCGTAGCCGCTCGTAGCATTGCACCAAAAGAAATTAGGCCATGGAGTTTTAGCCTTCAAGCGTTTCGGCCCAACTTGATCCGGCGTAAATGTCGCTCCGTAAGCATTTCCTTTCGGGGCCCATGCCCAGTATTCATTCGAGCTTGCCGTGCCAACAACCTTTGTCACGATGTATGTACGAAGATTTGGGAAAAACCGCTCCGCAATTATATCTATCATGCGCTCCGCAAGCTCATTTTTTTTAGCCTCATACAACTTGTAGTCTTTTTGTTTCAAGTCCTCGAGCCATTGATACTCCGTATAGGCGGCAATCTCCATAATGTCGCAATCGAGCGGCGCGACTGTGCCGCGCACATCGGTGTGGAGCGTGGGAGTCGACACGAACACCCATGGTCTCGAAAAATCACCCTTCCCCATCCTCCGCCACATAGCGTTCATATCCCAATCCGTACAATGCCAAATGTTCCATTTGCCGAATCCATGTTCCTTAAGTGGCGCATTTTTCAAACCCAGATAGATCATGATACCTGATGGAGAATATTTGTAGGAGAGCTTTTTTAAAAACCGCTTCGGAAACTTATCGAGCCCAATCATGCGCGAGGCACGCTGGGGGTCCATGTTGCAAATGTAATTTGTGCCGGTGATGACTTTGCCGTCCTTTGTCTTCACTCCCGTGATGCGCTTCCCATTCTCGATGATCTCGACCACTTCAGATTTGTAATAAATTCGACAACCCTTGTGGCTCGTGATGAAGTCCGCTAATCGCTCGATATAATATTTGAAATGCTTGGTCGGATAATACGCGCCGTTGTTGTATCCGCCAAAGAGACCCGTATAAGCGAAAATTGATACCCGTTCGGGCGGTTCCATCATGTCGCCGGCATTTGCGAACAGCACATTCTGCGCTTCTCTCGAAAGACCGCACTCGTCGAACACATCCTGCACTGTTTTGTTCCGATACCGGATAAGAGTCCTGTATTTCCAGCCCTGCGTCAGATATTGCCACCAGCGAACATTGTCTTGCGTATCCATAAGATGGCGCACTTCATTTCGAATCTTTGCGAGAATTGCAGTAAGCTTTCGAATCGTTTCACCTTGGCCAGGGTAGGCCGCCTCAATATTTTTTGCGAGTCGTTCCCATCCATACGGTATACCAACGACTTTCCCGTCTGGCATCGACATATGATCATAACCATCGGGGTCGTGTAATTCGAATGTAATGTCCTTTTCAAGACCTACCTTTTCAAGAAAACGGGTGATCTTGCCTCCGGGGCCGCAACCCCAGATATAGTGCACCTGGCCGCAAAAATAAAACTCGCCCCACTTGAATGATTGCGCATAACCGCCTGGAATATCGTGAGCTTCGAGCATGCAAACGCGTTTGCCTGCATTTGCCATAAGCGCGCCGAATGTCAGAGCGGCGCTTCCAGTACCGATAATGACATAATCATACTTATTCCTTTCCTTCATATTCTCCGCCATACCGGTTAAAGTCACATAAACCCCTGCCGCTTCGCCAAATACTTCTGGTGATATTCCTCGGCGGGATAAAACACGCCTGCCCCAACAGTCGTTTTGATAACACCCCTCAATTTTGAAAAAAAGTCTTCGGGTTGCCAAAAACAACCGAGCGCGAATGTTGCTTTTTCGCAAGTCATGCAAATCTCAGTATATATAATCGCATCCACAAATCAAAACGCCCCAGCCTCGTTGGAAAGTCCAATACAAGAAGCTGGGGCGAACTCGTCTATCGCAAAACCATTGCGCCAACTATACGATCCGCCTCTTCGCGGACTGACTTGTTGTATTTGTCCGCCAACTCTCGCGCCTTTTCGCGCGAAACTCCCTGTCTGGGACCAGTTAGCGCAATAATCATGCAGATATGTTCTGCGCAAAAACCGACTTCGCGAGCCAACCCGCTCGGGTCAGGCCCATGCGAAAGCGATCGAACGGGAAACCACCCGTTCAGAGGGATATCCGATGAAGAACATTCCGCGTAGCCGCAGAGAGATTGTGCCTCCACGATTATTGCCGGACCCCCCTCGGGCGTCGGCGTTCGGTCGACGGTAGCAATAACCCCGTCTGGAAATTCCAACCTATTTTTTTCAAGAAGTTTTTTCTGCAAATCCTCGAGATTGACAATGTTCCCGGCCCCTTCACCCCCGCGTTTTTCATAACGCCAGAGCAGAATGGCTAGCTCGTATTCAGTCAGTTGACAGCCAGCATCGGCCGCTTTGTCTGTCAGCCACGCCCAGAGTTCGCGTGGCACGACATTCGATGCATTGGCCATCGTCGTATGAAAATACTCCAGGAGACGCCGATGCGCATTCCACGACAGAGGACGATCGCGGATGGTGAACGGAGGATATCGCTCCTCCACCTGGACCGCAGTCCGCGCGGTGTCATCGTCAAGCCTTTCCTCTGGAAAACCAAGCTCTTCGGGCGTCGGCGTTCGCGTTTCCGGCGTCATGCCGTAGCGGTTCTCCCGCTTTCTTTTCGGCATTGCACACTTCCTTATTTCGGGCAGACCGCAACAGGTCCGCATACAAACTCCACTTAATTTTCTAGCACACCCAATGTAGTTTAGTCAAGCCCCGCGTGAATCATGACCCTTGTGCGCACTAACTCCTGCATAAGTCCAAGTGGAACATATCCACCGCCTTGATTGCATGGTAGGTCGGCACGAGATACAATTCCATCATTAGACAGTAGAGGGATAAGGGGCCTCATTAAATGAGCCGTTTTGCCCGAGAACAAGTCTAGTATGGTCCAGTTTATTAGTTGTAACTTTGGCAAAATGGCCTACGAACAAAGACGCGACGACACGCCGCGCAAGATGTACCAGGGGGCATGGAACTGCTCGAAGTGCGGATCCAACATAACCCAACTCCCTTTCCCGCCGGACCCAAGTCGCCTCGATCAGCTCAAGTGCTACGATTGTCATAAAAAAGAACGACCGCCGATGCGGAACCGATTCTAGGTGGCATTCAGAATGACAGCGCCCGCCAAAGGCGGGCGCTGTTTTCATTTTGCATTCACCAGCCCGTCTTGGTAAAATATACGCGTTCTTGATTAATGCAATATTCCCCGGTAGCTCAGCGGTAGAGCAGTGCGCTGTTAACGCATTGGTCGTAGGTTCGATCCCTACCCGGGGAGTTGACATAATAAATTAATTAGTGTAGGATATTTCTGGTATTCATTGACACCCGAAGGTAGAGGATAAAGGTGACTGTCACCATTTACCATTCACCAGCCCGTCTTGGTAAAATATACGCGTTCTTGATTAATGCAATATTCCCCGGTAGCTCAGCGGTAGAGCAGTGCGCTGTTAACGCATTG
>CAZPGN010000004.1:22589-22661 GCA_964586635.1 uncultured Candidatus Saccharibacteria bacterium
GCGGTAGAGCAGTGCGCTGTTAACGCATTGATAAAGGTGACTGTCACCATTTACCCTAGGATATTTCTGGTA
>CAZPGN010000004.1:22761-57458 GCA_964586635.1 uncultured Candidatus Saccharibacteria bacterium
TTCATTGACACCCGAAGGTAGAGGATATGGATAAAGGTGACTGTCACCATTTCTGTTCCATTTACCCTAGGATATTTCTGGTATTCATTGACACCCGAAGGTAGAGGATATGGATAAAGGTGACTGTCACCATTTCTGCACCATTTCTGTTTTACCCATTTACATTTACACACCATTTACACAGTCAAAGATGCTGGGCAATTACTCGCTGTCATTTACATGGTATGAGAAATAAATTTACTGTGGTCATACTTCTTGGCGTACTTGTGCTGGGCGCCTATTTTTTCTCTAAAGACTCGCAGATTCGTTACTATACTCTACGAAACAATACGCTAACAGTTGATGAGAAAAAATTTCCAGAGACAATTGGCGAGTATCATTTTAGCAAGGTCGACACCTCATATGGGACAGAGTCACAGCGCGCGTTTATGATTATCTACGCAAAGGGTAATCCACCAACCGACATCATTTCGGTCAACATGGGGCAAGCGCATTCGGATGCGGTGGCAGAGGCCACAAAAAATATGGAGAAGTATACCTACAAAAATAACACTGTGAGTTATTACGAGGGTGCCGATGCCGCCTATATATGGGAAACCGATAGACCCCTGAACGGAGTTGCGTTTTTGTATTCAAATGCTCGTGAGGGGGATAAGCTCATTCATAAAGATGGTTCCGAGGAAGAGTTTTTAGTTCTAGACTGGTTTCTAAAAGAGTTTCCGATTAAATAACTCCCTAGGCAGTCGCGGCGCGAAAACAAGATTGGAGGTCTCTGATTAAATTACTGTCCACAAAAGCGCCGCAGATTGATAATGTTGATTTCAACAAAATATCGTAAGACCCGTCGGCCTTACGATATGGCATGTTTCCTCGAAGAAGTCTATAGAGCCCCGCATGGGGTCAAGAGTCTCGAGAAGTGCTGGGCCGCATTCTCTTTCCCACGTCCGATATCCGTGATGGCAATCCTTGTTCGGAGTAATTCACGATATCGTTCGTCGCGCCGGACCTGCTCCGCGCGGCGTACTACTTCCGGTTCCGCTTTTTCGGCGGGTTTTCTGTTCCGGGTCCATCGCATCAAAGCTTTTCCGGCCACAAGTCCTCCTCTTGAGGTTCTGGGATGATTCAAGTGCGCTACGACAAAAAAACAACGCCGTGCCAATCCTAGCAGATTATTACCGAATGGGAAGGGGGCATCCGTACATTTAGGGCCGAAAGATTTTTTTGTATGTTGTTACGATGGTGTTGGTCAAAATAGATGGATTAGAATCCTAGTTTTTCATTCACAAGCAGAATTTTGTATATTGTCTTGTATCTCGATTAAATTAAATCGGCGTCATCCCGTCTCGAAAAAACGCTCTATGCTTTGAGGGATTTGGTCGGGGAATTTTCTTCAGCTTCTTCGGGCGAAATGATGCCCTTTTCTAACAGGCCTTTGATAGAGCGATGCATCGTCTGCATTCCATCCTGCGCGCTTGTTTCTATTACGGAATCGATCTGGTGTATTTTGCTATCCCGAATGAGATTGCTGATTGCTGTGTTAACGAACATAATTTCATACGCGGCCACCCTTCCCTTTCCATCGGCTCGCTTCATAAGCTTCTGACAAATAACCGCCTTAAGCGCTTCAGACAACTCTGAACGGGCTTGATTTTGCCTATCGCCAGGAAAAACATTTATCAACCTGTCGATGGTCTTTGCCGCGCTATTTGTATGGAGCGTGCCAAATACAAGGTGGCCTGTCTCCGCCGCAGTCACAGCAAGCGATACGGTCTCGAGATCGCGCATTTCACCGACCAAAATGACATCGGGGTCTTCACGCAAGGCGGCGCGAAGAGCGCTTGCAAAGCTCTCTGTATGCGTATGCACTTCGCGCTGGTCAATGACGGATTTCGAATTCTCGTAGACGAATTCTATTGGGTCTTCGATGGTGATAATATGCGAGTCCGAGTTGGTGTTAATGTCGTTCAATAGCGCGGCGAGGGTTGTTGACTTTCCGCTGCCGGTCGGACCAGTTACAAGCACAAGGCCGTTGGGTAGTTCAGGAATTCTTTTGAATACCTCCGGCAAATCTAACTCCTGCATAGTTGGAATCTTCGACGGGATAAGTCGAAACACGCCGCCAATTCCCCTTCTCTGCATAAAGATGTTCGCGCGCACCCGAGCGACACCCGGTAGCTCGACCGAAAAATCGACATCCATTTTCTGTTTGAATTCGGCAGACTGCGTCTCGTTCATTGCCTCAAGAAGATATGAACGCGCATCCGCATCTGTCAAAACCTGCTCCTCTTCAGACATAACAACATCTCCTGAAATACGAAAGACCGGTGGACTTCCAGTCGTAATGTAAATATCGGAGGCCTTCTTTTCGATAGCTTTTCGGAAAATGCTTTCTAGTTTCATACTACTAGAATAACGCGTATATCGTCATTTTCAAAATAAGTTTTCCCCGCATCTTTCGTTCGCACTCACGCGGCGGGTGTGCACAGAATGCGTGCAGGCGCCCCAAATGACTGATATACTTTGGCTGGTCGAGGATTAACTCACAAATATTATGAAGTTAAAAGAGAAAGGTGTCGCGTTGGGAGCGGCTACTCTAGCAGGATTGTTTGCGCTAATCTTGCATCTTATCGCTGTCAACACTGGCGCGGGCGCTGATTATATTGAACTAGTCCTGCCCTATCATCCAGGCGCCACACTGTCAACCGCAGGCGCTTTTATTCATGCCTTTTGGATGTTCATTTACGGGTACGCATCAGGATGGGTATTTGCGCGAGTTTACAATAGCGCATAGTGATCACCCTACTGGCGCGTAAAAAAGAGAAGCGCCTCTGTGGCGCTTCTCTTTTTTACGCGCATATATTCACTCAAGAAAAGTCAGCAGATACATAGCAAGGACTCCTGCACTCATTCCAATTATTTCAGGAAATATATTTTTAAAATGACGACTTTTGTGAACTTCGGGTATGAGATCAGACGCGGCAATGTAAATGAAAATCCCCGCGGCGAACGCGAGAATGCCTTGCATAACAAATTCTGGAAATGAGCCGAGAAACAAAACCGCGAGCGCGCCGACAACGGCAGAAAACGCCGAAATGAAATTATACAAGAGTGCCTTGCTTCGTGTGTATCCTGAATATATCAAAACTCCAAAATCCCCTACCTCTTGAGGTATTTCGTGCAAGATTATCGCGAGCGTTGTCGCAATACCAGCCTGGATACTTACGAGATAACTTGCGCCAATAATGACGCCGTCAATTATATTATGTAGGCTGTCGGAAACGAGAATAAGTCGCCCAAGATGCTCCCGCGATTCCGACTCGTGCGTGGTATCAAGGGAAGGATTGTCTGAATGCGTATGGTGATGCCAACGCAAAATCCTCTCGAGAAGGAAAAAGGAGAAAATACCAGCTATGACCAGAAACGAAATGACATTTGGGTCAGGAAATTCTTCGAGCGCTTCAGGAATAAGATGAAACAAAGCATCGCCAAGCAATGCCCCAACCGCAAGAGGAATAATAAAGGCGAGCGTCCTCTCGAGCAGCTCCTTCTTAACTGATAGACCAATGATGCCGAGAAGCGATGCTAGACTTACAAGAACAACACTTCCGAGAACATAGACTATGAGAGGCATGTTTTTTCGTATCGCGCATCTATATACCACAGCATATCGTATTCTCAATGCGAAGCAAAATGAGATTGCGCGTATGTGGATTACACAGTTCCAGAAAAATAACTTTCATTATACACTGCACGCAGGATACATAATTTATTAGATGCATGAACACAAAAGCTGCAGTATGGGTACTTCGCGTGGCCGTCGCAGGCGAATTTATCGGTCATGGTGTCTTTGCGATACAGGGAAAGAAGGATTGGATAGGATGGTTTGCAAATTTCGGAGTTAGCGACACTGCGCTCGCCGCTCAACTCCTCCTTTTTATCGGCATAATGGATATCGCGCTCGCCGTTCTCATTCTTATTAAGCCAGTCCGAATTGCGTTGCTCTGGATGACATTTTGGGGATTCTGGACGGCCCTACTGCGCCCGCTTGTCGGTATGCCGATTTGGGATCTTGTTGAGCGATCTGCGAACTGGGGAGCTCCGCTTGCTCTCCTCTTGTTGGTTGGTTGGCCAAGGACATCGCGCGATCTGTTTCGTTAGGCAAGCCCCCTATTTCAAATACCGATCGAGCGTGTAAAGCCAGTCGGCTTCCTCTTCGGGTTGTTTGCTTTTTTCGCGAAAAAGCCACTCGAGATAACCGCGATCTTCGCGCGCAATATCTGCAATCTTTCTCCCGTTATACTTGCCGAAACGGAACGAGTGTATCAGGCGAGGTTCTGATGACATTTTTAGCATCTGTTCGATGGCCGCATCCTCTTCCGCGGTTGTTGTTTTAACTTTTTCAAGTAACCGTTCGAACAATTCTTCGAGCACGAGCACATCTCCAAGCGCGTCATGGGCAGAGGCCTCGATATCAATGCCAAGAAGGTACCGAAGGTACTGCAAACGATATGAGGGTATGTTCTCCTCGGGATCGAGCGCTTGCGCAACCTTCATTGTGCATATTGCGCGCTTAGGGCGTATTCCCTCTCGCGATAGATGACCGATGTCAAATGGGGCATTGTGCGCCACGACTATACCCTCGTCTCCTTCAAGAATTTCTTTTATGGTTGCATATTCCGAAGCCGCCATGAACTGGGGCCGATCGGCAACATGACGCTCGGTAATATGGTGCACCGCCATCGAATCGATACTGATCGGCACCGGCGGTTTGTAGAGCGCCGAAACAATAGGCTTTACAACCCCCCGCTCCTTCACCGCAAGTTGGCAAAGACGGTCATTCTGCGTATTTCCAGTCGTTTCTGTGTCAATAAAAAATATCTTCATGAATACCATGGTAGCACACCAATATCCCGCTAATCGGATCAGTACGATAACATCACCGCAGGAGTTACTACGCAAGCGCTTTTTTAATTTCGCGGCCGACCTTCAAGAGAAGCTCCGGATATTCATTTCGGTATTTTGCAACGCCGTGTGAAAGCGCATAGGTCGCCTTGGTGCCGAGGAGACGCTCGAGACGCGGATGTAGGATGAATTTTCTGTCGGCTCTGAAGAATTTATCGATGTTCGATCCGACTCCCGAAATCCGCTCTGCAATATGTCTGCCAAGCGCCGCCGCCCAAGGGAGACCTGTCGCCGCGGCGATATAAAAAACATTCGGCCTCGCAGGATCTTCCCCCGTTATCGGCAATAAGTCTCTCGTAACACCGAGCATACCCGGCCACAGGTATTCAATATCTTTTTTCACGAATGGAAATTTGTTCTTCGCATATGAAGAAATTTCCTTTGTAATATGTCGCAGTCGCTTTTGTTCCTTCGTACGATAGGTGTACGAAATATCTGAACCCCCTATTAGGAGTCGGTTTTCGCCGGTTATGCGGAAGTATTGATATACCAGGTCGCTATCCCATACCATCATACGCTCTTTAGGAAATACTGTGCGAACCTCGTCATCGGTAAGCGGTGCAGTTGCGGCAAGAAAGGTCTCTATGTGGTATACCTCGTTTTGCAATAGGCCCAATTCAGGTGTAAAGCGATCCATGCACAAGACAACAAACCGAGCCGAGACATGCTGTCCTTTAGCGCGGACTCCATCGGCAAGCACTTCAGTCACTGGAGAATCCTCATATATCGTAACTCCTGCTCTTTCCAAGACCTTTTTCATTCCCTGGCAATACGCGTAAGAATTCATCCCAAATGTCTGGGTATACCGAACACCGTTTGTATATCCTCGCGCTCCGAGCACCGCGGGAAGTTCTTTCTCAGAATATATCGTGCTATCGTACCCGAACTTTTTGCGTGCATCATATTCAGCGCGGACATCTTCACGGTCTGACGACTTCGAAGCAACGAACAAACTGTCTTGCGGCTGATAATCACAGTTTATAAAAAACGACTCGATGTGATCGCGGATGAGGCGAACGCCACCCGTTACGAATTCCCAGAGCTCATGCGCCACTTCCGTGCCGTACACTTCCACAAGACTCGAGAGTTCAAGCTCTGAATCCGGCGTAATGAAGCCTGACGACTTCCCGCTTGCACCAGCGCCGCAAAAATCACGCTCAAGAAGAATCACTCTATAGCCCTTATCATTAAGCTCTCCCGCGCATGTTAGCCCCGCCATACCACCGCCAACGACTACAACATCACACGAGGCGTTAGCAGAGATCGCAGGGGCATGGTCGGGTTCGCCCGCCGCGCCGTACCAGTATACTTCGCCTGATCTCATCATAGTTCAATGATTGTAGCATGTGGATTGTATCAAAAAAATGCCCCGCGAGACGCAGGAGGGCTCGCGGGGCTAACACGGTTGAGGTCTCAGAAATGCCGAGCTTCTCGCGCCTCTTTTCTGACACGCCGCCTCCGCATCCGTGCGACTTGCGTCTGTAGAACTCTGCTTGAAAAAACGCTAAGGTTTCCGAATACCATATTGTCGTCGATCGGCAATACAGATACGGAACCCGGGAATGTGTATCTCTGCTGGGACCGTAGATGGACTGCTTGAACATAGCGCGCCTTAAATCCTCGCGGCACGAGGATAATCGCAAATATTTCATAACAACCCTCTTGCGGACCGATCGGAAGCGTATGCTTTCCTTTATTGGTCGTGCGTTTCCCCAGAGGAACCTCGAACGCGGGCCATTTTACCAGAAACCAACAAGGCCCCGAAAGCTCATGCAATTGAACGAACATGCTCATCTCCTTTCGTACATGAGGAATCGGCAACAAATTTTCCGCATATATGTTCGCATACGGAGCGGTATTGTCAATTAATAGAGTTGGGCATTCCTCACATGAGCTTTTTTTGCTAGACTGTGCTAGTAAGATATAAAACCAATGTATACGGAGAGGAAATTCAATATCGTGGGACTTGAGGGTCTTTCAGAAAGGCAGATCGGCGAGCACTTGAAACTCTATGCGGGATATGTGAAAAACACGAACGCCTTGCTCGATACGATAAAAACGCTCGAGGAAAGTCCTGTAGTGAACGCAACTTCTATTTCCGAATATCGCCGCCGCATGGGCTTTGAATTTAACGGCATGCGTCTGCATGAATATTATTTTGAGGCGCTTGGCAATGGAGGGTCAAATAATACAGCGCCTTCGCTTACAGAAGCCATCGCGGCGCATTGTGGAAGTTTCGATGGCTGGCTTTCTAGCTTCAAAACAGCGGGCCTTATGCGTGGCATCGGCTGGGTCCTTCTCGTTCGGGACCCCGACAATGGTCGCCTTATCACCACATGGGTTGCGGATCACGAGATAGGCGTCCTCGCGGGAGCGCAGGTGCTTCTCGCGATGGATGTCTGGGAGCACGCATACCTCCTCGATTATCTCCCAAGTCAACGCAAGGACTACATCGAAGTATTTTTTAAAAACCTAAACTGGAGTTTTGCGGAAAAGAGATTCTTGGCGCACAACAAATAAACATGGATACTCAAAACCCCACCTATGTGATCGCCGCGGCGATCATCGCAGCCGGAGCCCTCATCGCTGGCGCAGTATATTATCGCGGCCTGGTTCCGCTTCCACGACAAGGAGCGGCCGCGACAGCGCCAGTCAACGACACAGGTCAACTCGAAAACCTCCGGCCTATCGGTACGGCAGACCACATCCGCGGCAACCCAAAGGCGCCAATACTCCTAGTCGAATATTCAGATACGGAATGTCCATTCTGCAAGCGATTCCATGCAACGCTTCGTGACATCCAGGCCACATATGGCGAAGACACAGTCGCATGGGCTTATCGCCACTTCCCGCTTTCAATCCACACAAAAGCAAAAACTGAAGCCGAGGCGCTAGAATGCGCGGCAGAACTTGGAGGTAATAGCGCATTTTGGAAATACGCTGACCTTTTGTTCGAGCGGACTCCGTCAAATGATGGGCTTGACCTTACGGTACTGCCTCAAATTGCAACTGATATCGGTTTAGATGTAAAACTATTCGCTGACTGTGTGGCGAACGAACGCCATTCCGATAGAATAGAGGCAGATGCCGCGAACGCTATTGCGACCGGCGGGAGAGGAACGCCATGGACCATCGCCATAGGCCCAGGCAACACGGTTACTCCAATAAATGGGTCACAACCGTCTGACATCGTATCAAGTGCTATCGACATGCTTCTCGCACGTAAAACAAAACAGTAATAGAATTCATGCCCTCCGTATTTGAAATCCCAGCTATCGCAATTACGCCCGCGTTGCTCCAATTTATATTTGGCATTTCGCTAATTTTATTTACCGCGATGAGTCTTGTGCTCACTTATCATTATGTGCAATTTGGACGCGGGGCGCCGATCTTCTATCATCTGCTTTACTATGCGGTATCCGCAATGCTCCTTTCATTCGCCGCATCGGCAGCATTTTTCTAATTATGGAAATACTTGATCTACATCTCGATCCGAGCGAAGAAATAGTCACAACCATACGCAAGCATTGGATTACTCCTCTTGCGCATGGCGTAGTGTTTTTGGCCGCGCTCGCGCTACCGCTCCTTGTCTATTGGCTACTCCCACCCGAGCTCCTAGCTATCATACCAATACAAAACACAGTTGGCGGCGAACGCCTGTTTGCCTTCTTCTATGCGCTCTGGGCAACCCTTCTCTGGGTGCTCTTTTCGATCGCGTGGCTCGACTACTATCTTGACTCATGGATAATAACGACGAAGCAGGTCATCGATATTGAACAAGTCGGACTCTTCCACCGCGATACCGCAACCTGCCTCCTCACCCAGATTCAAGATATTACTGCTATCACGAGCGGCGTGATACCAACACTCCTCGGTTATGGGGATGTGCATATACAAACGGCGGCATCATCGAAGGAATTCGTCATTCGTGGGGTACCACATCCTGAACGGATTAAAAATCTCATTGCCGCAGGGCACGAGCAAGCGCTGAACCGCCTGCATAGAGGGAACGCTTAGAGCGATACCTAGCGCTTACTCCACTGCGGAGCTTTTCTGGCTTTCTTCAAACCAAACTTGCGGCGCTCTTTCATGCGCGGGTCACGGGCAAGTAAGCGCTCACTCTTCTGCGATGCGCGCAAGTCTGGATTATGGATAACGAGCGCCCGCGCAATGCCGTGCGCAAGAGCCTCGGCCTGCGAATGAATTCCGCCTCCGGTAATTCTTGCTGATATTAAAAATGCTCCATCGTTTTGGGTGATGGCGATTGGTCGCTCCACAATGGAACGGAGCTCTTCGGTCGGAAAGTATTCCTGCAGGGGCCTTTCGTTTATTGTGTAGCCCCGCTTTGATCCAGCGATTAGTCGAACGCGAGCAATGCTTGTCTTGCGGCGACCGACCGAAGAAACATACTGATTATCGTTTGTTAAGTTTTTTGCCATATATCGTCGTTACTCTGTAATAGAAAGGTTCTTCATAATTCGATCTCGGAGGCGATTATTCGGAAGCATCCCGCGCACAGCAATACGAAACAGCTCGGCAAACCCCTTGCGCCCGGCAAGCTCTCCCATCGTTTCAGAACGCAAACCACCCGGATAACCCGAATAGCGCGTATACGCGGTTCCGGTCAATTTGCGTTCGGTAATATTCACGCGAGACGCATTGGTTATCATAACGCGTACATCTGGCATTTTGTATGGAGCGAATGAGGGCAAATGCTTGCCGCGCAAGAGCTGGGCCGCCTCGCTTGCAACGCGACCTACTGATCGCCCCTCGGCATCTATGGTGTGCTCTTCCATACGAGTCAGTGTGTATTATTTAACAAACTCTATAACGGCCATCTTGCTTCCATCGCTTAATCGACGCTGTAATTTCGTAATCCGCGTGTATCCCCCGTTTCGATCCTTATACCTCGGCGCTATCATCTCTGCAAGACGCTTCGCGCGCGCCTCTGTCCCGAGGCGCGAAATGAGAACACGACGGGATGCAAGAGTGCCCTTGCGGCCAATAGTAACCAGTTTTTCTACATAAGGGCGCAACTCCTTTGCGCGGGCCTCGGTCGTGGTTATCTTTTCATTTTTTATGAGCGCTTCGGCAAGACTGCGAAGCAATGCTCGTCGCACGCCTTCTTCCCGTCCGAATTTTCTTTTTACATCGTGGTGTCGCATGGTCGTATTCCGTCAAAACCTATTGCCTGAGCGTGATGCCGAGATTGCCTAGCACTTTCTTTATCTCCGTTATTGCTTTTTCACCAAGGCCCGCGATATTCAACAGGTCTTCCTCTCGTTTTCGTGCAAGACCGCCAACGGTGCGAATACCGGAGTCGCGCAAGGCATTCTGGGTACGAGCCGAGATGTCAAGGTCTTCAACACGGGTCTTAAGAACTTCGGCCTCTCGCGCGATAACACCAGCATCTTCAGTTATAATATCGGGCGCTTTTTCGAGAGACGGCGCTTTCAATGACCCAACAGATTCTACCTGAAAACCGACAATGGCGGAAAGCTGTTTGATCATGGTTGCGATAGAACGCTCGAGCGCCTCGCGTGGAGAAAGCGACCCATCGGTCTCAACAAATATTCGCAAGCGATTATAGTCGGTACGATCTCCCACTCGCATATTTTCGATTTCATAGTTCACGCGCCGTATCGGCGTGAACACTGCATCCAGCGCAATTGCGCCAATCTCAAGCTTATCCTTGTGATGCATTTCTTTCGGCACATAACCGAGGCCTTGTTCGATTGTCATCTCCATATCGAGAGACGCATTTTTGCTCGTGAGGGACGCAATATGCAATTCAGGGTTTAATATCTCAACCTGGCCACCAAGCGAAATATCGCCCGCAACTATCTCCTGTACGCCCTTTGCTTTTAATCTTGCCGCTTGAGGTCCAGAAGCCGAGAGCTTAAATCGAATGTTCCGCAGGTTAAGGAGCAATACGATAATATCCTCTTTCATTCCCTCGATCGTTGAGAATTCATGAGAAACTCCCTCTATTTTCACCATAGTAAGTCCGGCCCCCGACAAAGATGAGAGAATTATTCTCCTAAGCGAATTGCCGAGTGTGTATCCATATCCTGGATACAGCCCATCTATTTCGTAGATACCCTTGTTGCCTTCCTCATTCACGATACGAGGTTTTGACGGCAAAATTATTTCATGATCCATCATAATAAATGCGACTATAACACTGTATCAATTAAATGTCTAACGGCTATAGAACTCAATCACTGAAGCAAAATTCATTGAGGGCGACATCCCCTCGGACGCTGGCAAAGCGGCAACCTTCGCTTCTCCAAGAGCTGAATCAGCGGCGAGCCAATTTGGCACATCAACATCGTTTGTACGCTCCGCAAGAGTCCTGAAAATTGCGTTATTCTTACTGCCTACTCGAACCGCGATGACATCTCCAACCGATACCTCAAAAGAAGGTATGGTCACTTTCCGTCCATTCACTGTGATATGCCCGTGCGAAACCACCTGTCGCGCAAAGGCGCGGCTTGGGGCCCAACCGAGAACGAACACGACATTGTCGAGTCGCCGCTCCAGCATGCCGTAGAGCATTCCCGGCGCATCTTTACCACCTTGGTCGCGCGAGTGCGACACATAATTCGCAAACTGCCGCTCGCTGACGCCGTAGGCGAACCTGATTTTCTGCTTATCCATAAGTTGCAGACCGTAATCGGATTTTGGACGCGGACGCTTTCCTCCTTGACCCGAACTGGACTTTCTGGCTGAACGGACGGAGTATTTTGCTGTCTGGCATTTAGTAAAAAGGCGATCCCCAAATCGGCGGCATACTTTATATCTTGGCGTTCGGATCATAGTGAAAAGTATTATACGCGACGCGGCTTGCGCGGACGCGGACCGTTATGTGCCACGGGGGTTGCGTCCTTGATTGAAAGGATGCCGATTCCTTTCGAGCTGAATGCGCGAATGGACGATTCGCGTCCCGACCCAACTCCCTTAACAATAACATCGACCTCTTTGAGACCAATAGTCTCCGCCTTCTCACCGATAAGTTCCCCCACTTTCGCGGCCGCAAATGGAGTTCCCTTCTTTGCTCCCTTGAAGCCAAGCGACCCCGACGAGGAAGAAAGAATTGCATTACCTTTCTCGTCGGTGAGCAATAGGCGAGTGTTATTGTAGGTCGAGCGCACATGTAAAATGCCGGTTGCGAGACGCTTTTTCGGTACGCGCGAAAGCGATCTGTTTCGTAATGCAGAATCAGCGCCCCCTGCTTGCTTTTTGATGACTCGTTTTTTTCCCATACTTTATAGTCCCAAAGTATCAGCAACTCTACTTCTTCTCCACCTTGCGCCGTCCGCTACCCATCGTCTTACGGATATTTCCGCGCCTCGTTCGCGAGTTACTCTTTGTGCGCTGGCCGCGCGACGGCAATCCGCGCGAGTGTCGAATCCCGCGATACGCTTTGATATCTTTCAGGCGCTTAATGTTACCGGACACGACTCGCTTAAGGTCGCCTTCAATGATATGAGCCTCGAGCGCCTTTCTAATTTCGTTCTCTTCGGTTGCGGTGAGCTCGGATGGTTTTTTTATCGGATTTATGTTACTCGCCTTCAGAATAGCGGCCGCACGACTCATACCAACGCCATAGAGCGCAGTTAGCCCGAACGCTATTTGTTTATTCTCCGGAATAGTGATACCTGCGATACGGAACATATTGTACTTTGCTCTGTTACATGACTCATCCTTGGCGCTGTTTGTGCTTCGCCTTCTCGCACACCACAAAGAGACGACCCTTCCGCCGAACAACCTTGCATTTTGCACATATTGGTTTGACCGACGATCTGACTTTCATTTCAAAAACGCTTCGTGATCCGTCCACGGGATCCGTACGGGTCAAGCATGACCTCTACGCGATCGCCGATAAGAACCTTGATGCGGTTGAGGCGCATTTTCCCCGATACATTTGCGAGCATGTCCCGACCATCCTCAAGATGGACGCGAAACATTGCATTAGGAAGCGACTCGATTATCTCTCCTGTCACACTGTCGCCTTGTTTGGTAGATCCCATTATGAACAACAAAGACGGGCTGACCCGCGACGAGCATAGTAGCAAAAGATTTCCATAAAGGCAAGGAATGCTATTGCGCAACCAGTTCGATGACTATTTTATCTGGGTCGTCGGGAAAAGACCGCCGCCATGAGGGATTAAAGTCGCTCTCCGCTCGCTGAATTGCGGGATAGCCGATGAACACCGTCTCATACTGACGCTTCGAGAGCCCAGCGAGGTCTTGACGAAGTTTCTCCTCGTCGAATTGCCATACTATCCGCGCCGGCCCACGAAACTGAAACACGATCTGCTCTGTCTGCTCGGGTATGAAATTCTCCTTGTTCAGAAGCGTAAATTCAAGCTCATCCATATTCTCAATGAGAACGGGATTGCCGTCATAATCGCTTAGCTCCCTCGTTGCGACAAGCTTGGACAATTCCGCGCGGTTGAAAAGTATTCCGTACGCTGTTGCCGTCCCCTCAACCGTGTAAGTATCTCCATCGTCAGGGGCAACATCCCCCTCTCGAATTACAAAACCGCTGACCGAAGCGTCTCCATACAGTATGAAGCCGTCAGGAACCTGCTTAACGAGCTCGCCTTCAAGCGCAATAGTAGTTTCGGCTTTAATAGCGGCTTCAGCCTCCTTAATCGCCTCTGCCGATGCCATCTTTCGAACCCCCTCGAACCCGCCGCTAATTTCTGTCTTAGACACCGCCCAAGTAGTTTCAAAGCGCGGACTACCCTTGAGGCCTGGGATCGTAAATTCCGTCAAACCGCTATTATAGTCATTGCCAGCTTTGTCTGCATACACAGTGGTCTCGATAGAACCGGGACCGTTTGCTGTTTTTCCCGGAATGGTGACTCCTTTTGTAATCCGATATACCTTACCCTCCTTCGATTCGAAACGAGTATTCGCGATAAGCCTCTGGGGAGTCTCGCTCCCGCTATTGAATATCGTTATCCTGCCACTCGCCTTTTGAGACACTTTCTGCTCGCCAGTCGCGGGAACTACACGCATGGCATTTTTGGAAACTTTCATAATCTCAAAACGACCCACATCAGGAAGGTCAGCACCTGGATTCTGTCGAGCCATATAATTGCGATCGAGAGTTATCGTCGCTATCCTAGGTGTCACACGGACGGTGATTCCACCAAAAAATAACATGCTATAGACGCCGATACCAATGATTGCGGCGATGACGGCAAGACGCTTCGCCCAACCTAATCCTGACGATTTCCTCGAATGCGAACTCTCATACGAATGAGTCGACGGCACTGCGTTCTGCTCGGGCTCGCGAGATTTGATTACCGGTTTTTTCCCAGAAATGATGTCCTGGATGATGTTTCTTCTTTGTAACGACATATGCCCATTCAGATGACTTATTTAGGTTGAGTCCACTATATCATATTCATATGTTTTTCCAAGTACAGAAGCGATGATGCCTCGAGCGCAAGAAACAGATCAGGGTGATCGCCGGTCGCAATTTTTGCAAGCCCAGGAAGATACTTATGCGCAGGTCCCCGTACATCAAGAACACTCCCGGTCAATGTGAGAAGAGAGAATTGCGGCACGGCAAGCATGATATCAAAAAGGGGCTTGAAAGCTGCTTCAGTGAACAAAAAGGTTGTGACGGGAAGAAGTGCATGCGATGAGAGTTGGCCCAAAAGTTCATGTAAAAGTCCGGCATATGCCGCGCCTGCTTGTTCAAGCGGCTTTCTAATGCGCTCGATCGAGCTCGCACCACCGGCTGACGAACCTGAAACGGAAATGAGGGACCTTACATGTGGCACATCAAGACCAGTCGCATCGGCGATCTCACTCAACAACTTCTCGATTCCCGCATCGATGGTTCCCGAGGCAACCATTACTCCATTCCGAACCACGAACGCGTCCGTCACCGCACTAGAGGAGCGGATAGCGAGAAAGTCGCGCGCTCCAGTTTCCTGCACCAGTGAACGATAGAGGGAGTAGGTAAGACTGTAAAACTGGTCAACCTCTGCGTGAAGGTGCGTCCTGATCCGATCTTCGATATCCCTCACCAGACGAGAATCGGCAATGCTCACGAAGTAGTGCACCGCGATACTTCGAGCCGTCATCCCGACAGGATGCGGGACAGCGTAGCCATTAAGGTCCACGCTCATAACCTCTCGATCAATAACGAGGTACTCCGCCGCATTCTGCGGCAATTCACGCTCAAGGTCCGCAAGGTCTTCGTCAACAATCGAATCGATCAACGCCTGCGTAACAGCAGTTGGCACGGGCATTATCCGCGAAGCGACACGCGCCTTTGCGATATGCCAACGCGATGAAAGAAATACCACAATGCGAATTGGCTTGCTATCCTGGGGTCTGAAGATCGCCGACGCCGCCTCTCTAAGCATCTCGAGGTGTTTTTTTTGTTGAGAATTAGCATCAGTCCATTTGCGCTGTGGCGCGATTGCGCGCGTTTCTTCGAGAATGCGTGTACCTTCATGAAAATCGGTGAGCGCTAGAGCCGCCGCAACACTACTGCTACCTATATCAAAAATATATACCGAGCCATGTGTCGGTTTACCACGAACGAACGAATGCATCAGTTTAATTATATCATGCAGAGGACACGCCTTAGTGTGAACAAACTAGGAAAATGGTTGGAAGGTGAACAACCAAATTAACGCTAATCGAGAACTGCCTTGATCCGCCGTACCCCCGCCGCCACTGCCTCCTCTTTTTGTATACTAAAATGTCCGAGCTCGCCCGTATTCGCCACGTGCGGCCCTCCACAAAATTCGGCGCTGATGCGCGCGCCATCCGCACGTTCGATAACATACACTGAAACGATCTCCCCGTATGTCGCTCCAAATTCCATTTCTGCACCGAGCCTCTCGGCTTCGGCCTTTGGCATATCGCGACGCACCACCGGTATTCTCTCGACTATCCAGGCATTTACTAGGTCTTCGACT
This sequence comes from uncultured Candidatus Saccharibacteria bacterium, assembly GCA_964586635.1. Taxonomy (GTDB): domain Bacteria; phylum Patescibacteriota; class Minisyncoccia; order Phycocordibacterales; family CAZPGN01; genus CAZPGN01. Next base: position 38,679 of record CAZPGN010000004.1, read on the forward strand.
CGTTTTTTTTCTTCATCGGTCATTTTCCGATCCAAGGAAAAATCGATGCGTAAACGCTCTGCTGTGATATTCGAACCACGCTGGTGCACCCCCTTGCCAAGCACCTTCTGAAGAGCGGCCAAAAGAAGGTGGTGGGCTGTGTGCAAACGGACTGTCTCGGGACGGTCGTCCGCAAGTCCCCCCTTGAACTTCTGCGCCGCTCCGACACGCGAGAGTTCTTGGTGCTTTTTCCTCATTTCTTCAAATCCTTCCACCTCGACCAGTATATTTTTTTCTCTCGCAAGGTCAGCGATGATGTCAATCGGCAATCCATGCGATGCATACAGATTAAATGCGTTGTTCGCGTTGATTTCCGTCTTGTCTTTCGAAATGCGCTCGAACTCCCGCACCCCTTTATCCAAAACTTCTCGGAACTTATGCTCCTCATCGTCAATAATCCGCGCAATGCGCTCAATGTTCTCGATTTCCGGATATAGTCCACGATATACAGCAGGAACCGCTTTCGCTATCCAAAAAAGCGAGCCTTGCTTCATCCCCAAGAGGTCGGCGGAACGAACCGCGCGCCGCACGAGTCGGCGAAGCACATATCCTCGATCGGTATTTGATGGCAACACACCTGCTCCAACCATAAAGACTGCCGCTCGAATATGGTCTGCTACTATGCGACGCGAACGATCATCGCCTTTCGATGAAATCTCATCTATCTTAGCCATAACTGATTCGAATAGGTCAGAGTCATATGCTGTTGCCTTACCTTGCATGACAGCCGACATTCGTTCGAGACCCGCGCCAGTATCAACATTTTTATTAGCAAGTTTTCCGATGATTTTTCCATTTCGCTTCTCATACTCCATAAAGACATCGTTCCATATCTCAACAAGGTCTTCGTTTTTCACCGCCGCCACAAATTGCGTGGGAGTAATCTCTCCGAGTCCGCTTTCCGTCATGTCATAGAACATTTCTGTGTCCGGCCCGCAGGGACCGTTGTCACCGGGACTCCACCAGTTGTCCTCGGCTCCGAGAAAATATATTCGGCTTTCTGGAACACCGAGCCCGCGCCAAATCCTTGCTGATTCGTCGTCTCGTGGCGCTTTATCGTCTCCTGCGAAAACCGTCACATAGAGGCGCCCCGCATCGAGACCAAGGCCTTCTTCTTTCGATGTGATAAATTCATAGCTCCACTGGATCGCCTCCGTTTTGAAATAATCGCCGAGCGACCAATTGCCGAGCATTTCAAAAAACGAGAAATGTCGGTTGTCGCCAATCTCTTCGAGATCTCCAGTACGCGCGCATTTCTGGACGTCTGCAAGTCGCTTCCCTAATGGATGTGGCGCGCCCAAAAGATAAGGCGCCAAGGGCTGCATTCCCGCTGTATTAAAGAGCACTGATGGGTCGTTCTGCGGCACAAGCGGCGCCGATGGAATGATGGCATGTCCTCGAGCGCGAAAGAAATTCAAAAAGCGCCTCCGTATTTCATCTGATTTCATATGCAAAAATATATCACAACAATAACCCCCATCCAACAGAAAAGCGAACTGAAAAAGCAAACCCGCCCCAACTATATGGAACGGGTTGATCGTCGATGCCAGCAAGCAATATGATTCATTTACACACTGCTAGCTTCAACGCGGCGCGGATCATGAGACGGACCGTTTCCCGAGGACCTGCGCCGGGACCGCTTATCGCATAGGTCGCGCCGCCATCATATCGAACGACCATTGCGTTATCAGAAAGGGCCGTCTTTATTCGATGAAATGGCGCAAGCGACATATTGCGGAAACCGAATGCGACGAAATATTCGCCGAATCGATGTTCAAACAAATGACCCCCGAATGAGACCGGTTTTTTGGCTACAGAAAACACGAGCCGCGAACCGGCATCGCGCGCGGCCAGCATTTCGTAGGTAAGCGGCTTCATGACGGCGCCGATTGCGCTTGATGTTGTCGGCGTACCGTGCAATCGAAGCAGATTTACAATAATCGCAGTCTTCTGCGCGACATCTCCAAGCTCGCGATTCATGATACCGAGCGTGTCGAGGTTCAAACTCGGTTCCGTCAGGTCGGCGATTTTTGCGTTCTCCACGGCCTGTTCAAGAGAACAGTGCAATTCGTCTACGCAACAGAAGACGAAATTGAGCGTACCATTCAGAACGGCATGAAGGTCAGAGAAGTCGGGCCCGCCATCTGACATATGTTCGCGCACGAACGGCAAGAGACGCGAACCGCCACCAACCGTAGCATCGAAATTGAGCCGGCGGCGATATTCCATCACCATGTCCCACCGATCAGCCAGTGCCGCCTTTTCGGCAAGCACAAGCGGCACACCGAGACAGCCGACCCTCTGAATGTAGTCGAGCGAGGCGTCGGGCTGATTGCTCGGTATACACAAGAACACGACATCGCACTGCGTTATTGCACGCTCGAATGCACTGGACTCGAAGAGTACGCCCTGGGAATCGCTTACACACATATTATCCACGAAAGCCCGATGAGAGGATGCAGCATACACGAGGCGCCAGCCCAGCGCTCCTGCCTGACGCGCGACTTCGGAACCGATCTTGCCCATTCCGATGATGCCGATATTCAAGAGGACCCTCCCTATATCAGTGAAAAGAACAACGGAGCCGTCACACGATAACACAAACGAAAACAGCGCGCAAAAACAAGACGCTACATGCGTCTTATTTTTGCGCGCTCATTTCTCTCCCCGAATCAAGCACGCCCCACCGCCACTGCCGGATGCACAGTATGGTCGTTGATCGGAGTCCCATTTTGATAGACAGTCATTCCTTTTTTCTTCAACTCGTCAAAGAACACCGCAGTCGGAACCGCCATATCAGGAGCGAAACTGCCTCGCGCGCGTACTCTGCCGTCCAGTATCATCTGCGCGATAATAGAGGCAGGCATGCCTGTGTCAACATTGCATCCAGCATCGCTCCAGCCCGGAAGCGTAGAGACGATGCATTCCATTTTCATTATCAAAATATCTCCCTCAGGACTCTTGCCGGAAACTTCAACCCACAAATTCTCTTTCTCGGTATAGTCTTCGGGCCTCTTCAGCCGGGTAAGAATACGAGATAATGCATCCACGGGCCGAATTTCTGTCTTTTCGAATGTCAGAAGTTCTTTTGCGCCGAGACCAAGCTCAATAGTCTGATTGAGAACAGCGAGCGAGTGCTCCGGGAAACCTGCATAGAAGCGTATGTGCTTAGGACGATATGCCGCATAGTCAATCGAAAAAGTATAGGTCTCTGGGTGACGCACAAGGTAACACTTCTGTCTGCCGATCTCTCGGAACTCCCGAATGACTTCCGTATCGGCCGGTTTACGCTCTATCCACTCACCATTCTCAAGCGCGGGCGCCGGATCGACAAGCTCTTCCACGATACTTTCGATAGAGAAAGGCACCACAAACTTTTTAATATTCGAATCCCATGCAAACCCCAGTTCGATTGTGTCTATCTCGCCGAAAAACCGCGAAGCGTGCTTCATCATCATATTGTTAACTCCCGGCGTTGAACCACAGCCAGTAATGGCAACACGATCAGCCGAACGAAAAGCGCTGTTCATCTCAAGCTGTGCGCGCGTCATCGGGATATCCGAACCAAGATCAACAACGTGCCGTTTTTCATCTAGACATATGCGGTAGACATCATGATTCCAGTCCCCTTCCGCGCAATTAATAACGATCGGCGCCGCGGCTGAACGCACGAGCGCCTTTGCCTCATCGAACCGACGCAAGTCAATGAATGAAAACGGCGTTCCCGGATATTGTGAAAGATTTTTTTCAGACCCGTCGCGGTAAAGGTCTGCGCAATAGACCCGGTATCCCGATTCTAGGAGATCGCGGGTCACAATGCGGCCCTGCATGCCGCTTGAGCCGATAACAAGAAAATCGTATTCCATAGTATCTCGTATTGTATCACGACGCGCGCCGCGCCGTTACACAATTATTCCGCCCCCAAGCATCCGCTCGCCATCATACACGACAAGTGATTGGCCTGGTGAGCAAATTTGGGGGTTATCAAAGAGAACAACATTGCCCTCTATGCGACACGCCTGGAGCGGCTGGCGATATCGAACTCGCGCATGACATGAATCAGCCGTGGGCGAGTTTCCGTTAATCCAGTTAATATCAGCAAGTACAATTCGCTGCGTGCTCGAGACGCTCTCGAGAGGAGCGCTCGATACTGTTAAAGTATTTGCGGCAACATCTTTCGCAACAACATACCTGGGAAATTCATGCGATGATGACGGCTCCACGGAAAAACCGTGCCGTTCGCCGATCGTATACAAAATTGCTCCGTCGTGCCTGCCTATCCTTGTTCCTTTTTCATCAAGCACGTCTCCGGGCGTAGTTGCAATATATCGCTTGAGAAAATCTTTTATATTAACAGGCCCCACAAAACAGAGGCCTTGACTATCTTTCCTTTCTGCGTTCGGCAGTCCTGCATTCCTGGCGATATCCCGCACTTCCGGCTTCGTAAACTCGCCGATCGGAAAAAGCGTCTTTGCGAGATGCTGATGATCCAGCATCCAGAGGAAATAGGTTTGGTCCTTGACGATGTCTTTCGCGACACATAAGCCTCCGTCGCACGCCCGCGCATAGTGGCCGGTCGCGATATAGTCAGCGCCCCGATGCATCGCTTCGTCAAAAAACGCACCGAATTTAATTCGCTTATTGCACATTACATCCGGGTTTGGCGTGCGGCCAGCGCGATATTCGTCGAGTAAATAGTCAACGACATCTCGTTTGTAGGATTCCCCGAAATCAAACGAGATCAGTGGTATGCCAAGATGTGCCGCCGCGCGCATCGCGCTCTGGCGATCTTCACGCCATGCGCATTCAGTCCAATCCGGACTCCATGCTTTGATAAAAACGCCAGTCACATTGTATCCAGCCTTTTTGAGCAAAAACGCCGCGACGGAGCTATCAACTCCGCCGCTCATACCAACGAATACTTTAGGTTTAAGAGTGGTATTTATTTGTTTGTGTTTAGTCCAGATTCTGTCCATCTTGGTTTGATTAATTGGGCCGAGAGCGGCACCGGCGTTGATTGTTTTATTTCTGGGGTTTTAATAACTGTATTTTCCATAGGTCAATAAAAATTATCACTTCCAAACAATATGTCCATTAATATTATGTCTTTCATAGGTTTCTAAGACATCGGCACAAAATTTCATCAGTTCCTGATTCTTTTCACTTTTTGCTAACTCATAAAGACGGATAAACATTTTCTTGCCAGTTTCGGTCTGGTTAAGCATTTTCTTTTGATAATTGTGTTGGCCACAAAGAACCTGGCCGTTTTCTATTGTTGCTTCACCGCCTTTATCTTTCGGCTTTATGTGATCAACATGCAACTCCACACCATCTCTTAACCCTCTGCCACACAAAACGCATTTATATCCGTCTCTTTTCAAAATTGCTTTCTTTTGCGCGGAAGTAAAATCATACAACTCTCTTTGTTGTACTTTTTTGGGGTCGTATCTATAAACTCCTTTTGCTATTTTTATTAAAAATCCGCTTTGTGCTAAATGGCGAATAGCTCTATCGGGGTCTCGAAAAACATTCCCAGTTCTTTTTTTATAAGTTGCCGCTACCCAATCAACAACCTCAGGATGCTCTATATCCCGATTGGGGTTTTTCTTAAAAAACTCGATAATAAGGTCTTTTTGGACTTGATTATTTTTATTGTTATTTTTCATAAGATTATTTTAATAAACTCGATTGATTTACTTTAGCTTCTTGTTGAAGGCGGTTTATTGCAATATCGCAATACTTTGCATCAATATCAACCCCGACCCCTTTTCTGCCATGCAAATAGGACGCGATTAGCGTTGATCCACTACCCAAAAAGGGGTCTAAGATTGTATCATCAATAAAACTAAATAATTTTATACAACGGCGCGGTAATTCAATCGGGAATGGTGCGGGATGGCCACCCGCCCCCTTTTTGCTTTGACCGTTGAATGTCCAAACGCCGTTTGTCCAATCCATAAACTCCTTTTTTGTTATATCATTTTTCCTGCTTCCGCCATTTTTCTTCCAGCCATCTTTATATAAAACGAGAATCAATTCCACTGGTGCAATAACATAAGGAGCGGAAGCGGACATAAATGAACCCCAAGCGGTACGCCGCGATATATTACCCTCGTTCCAAATAATCGTTGAGTGATATTTCCAACCTATATCTTTTGCGATTTTCGTAATATCCGCACCAACTGATTTTTGACCACCTTTATTTTTATCAAGCGGAATATTAAGCAGAAATCGTCCCTCGCTTTTCGTCAAGTCAAAACATTTCTTGATCCATTTTTGTGTAAATTCCAAATAATCCTCATACGACAGGTCGTCGGCATGAGAATTATAATGAATATCAACATTGTAGGGTGGCGAAGTAACAATTAAATCAACTGAATTATATGGGATTGAGTTAATTTTCAAAATATCATCTTTATATATCAAAATATTATCTGCCGCAAAATATGGGGAACTTTTTTTATCCGTCTGCTGAAAAGTTTGTGGTAAAACAGTTTCAGTTACAGATATGCCAATATCTCGAATCACATCAAGCACTATTCCTTGTATCGAAACATTTCGACCATTCCTGAAAATAAGTGGTTCCATATTCTTGTTTGCTGGCTGTAAACGAATATGGCCTCGCTCTTTGTAGAATTTCTTTAGCGTCGCCTCGTGATTATCGATGAGCGCAACCACCTTTTGCCCGTTATCGACAACAGCTTGTTGCTTTATTAATACAACATCTCCATTATTGATACCCTCATCAATCATGCTATTGCCAACTACTCGTAAGGCGTAGCATTCTCCAGAGCGAGGCAATTTATTTTGGGGAACCGCTATAGTTTCTTTTTCTTGTATGGCTTCAATCGGCTGGCCTGCGGCTATGGTGCCTAAAAGCGGGATTTTCACCAGCTTGGCGGTTTTTTCTATTAAACTAATACCTCGCGCCGAATTGTCGTCTTTGGCAATAAATCCCTTTTCTACTAAAGCACCGATGTGCTGGTGAATCGTTGAGAGAGATGAGAGTCGGAAATGCTTTTTAATTTCTTCAAGTGTCGGCGAGATGCCCTTCTTATTGATATAGGATTTGGTGAAGTCGTAGATTTGTTTTTGTCGCTTGGTTAGTGTGGCCATAAACGATTGACTCAATATGTTTATTTTCCTACACTATCAGTATACCGAAGATTTGCCGAAGGTGTAAGGGGTACTTATCCACTGGCAAACAAGGCCCTACCCCGTAGGAGATTAAAATTGTGGAAACCAAAATATGAAGCGATGAGCATTAAAGACAAACTCCGAACACTAAATGAAGACGATAAATCTATTAAATCCCTCCCGGCGTATTTGAAACTTATGATCGAACGCGCCGATGTTAAACGAGAACATTTTACAATTTTGGAAGGCGCGTATCGCGGCAGACCAGCATCGGTTGAATTAAACGATGATGATTCGTTGCGGTTGGTCACCGGCATTAAACACGAACCGCCTGCGCGAGTCACTTACTCTATTTCAAAGAAAATTCTTACGCTAAAAGGCAAAAAATATAAAGCAGACGACGACCCTAAAAATCCTTGGAAGAAAGGACTTTACGATATTGAGATTCCCGATCACCCTCATGGGGGTGGTTTAAAATACCCGGAGGCAGGAAGAGGAACGGTCTGGTTTAAGATTGGACATAGCGGCGAGCGATACTTACATCCCGGAAGAGTTTCCGCGGGTTGCATCTCTATTACTGAAACGGCACGCTGGATGGAAATTTACGATACCTTAATTAAAGCTCGTAAGGGCGACTTTACGAGTGTGGGTATACTTGAGGTGATTGATTAATGGTTATGAGCAAGAAACTTTTTATTGCGGTAGTTATCGTTGTAGCTGTTCTTGCGAGTCTATTTTACTTATTCCAACAACGCGAAGACGAAGATGTAAATAAAACCGTAAACATGACTAGCCAGCCCATAGTCAGTTGGCAAAAAACAACAATTACGGAGGCGATGAACAATTCGGTCATTAACATCAACTCGCCAAAAATAATAATCTACGACAACTATGACTTAGAAAGCAAAGTTAATGAGGCCATAACGCAACATATTGAATACTCAAAAGATTGGTTTATCTCTGGTGTGACTACAGCAGCAGAAGATAATGGGGAGACGAATATTTTGAATATTGAAACAGAGGTACTGCTTGCCACCCCGAGATTAATTTCTCTTGCTTTTACATCAACCGAAGATTTAGCTGGTATTAATAATGACGATCCTAAACGGACATTTATGGTTTTTAATCTTGTGAACAACAAGATGGTGATCGAAGGCAACGAATTGTTTCGCGATGATATAGCGTGGTCAAGAGCGGCAAAAATGATGAAAAATTATTTACTCGCCGATTATCAAGGAGACCCGAGCTGCGATTTGTTTTTCGCACCGAAGAATAAGGGCTTTGCCGCATCTTGTATTGGCATTGATCGGAGTCACCGAGGAAAACATCTGTCTATCACAGGAGACATTCCAATATCCATGATTCAAGAATTTCTTGCCCCATCAGTGTTATCTGATGTTATTCAATGAATAGATATACTTACGCTATTTTTTGACGCCAGAGTTTGTAAAGCCTTTTTGTCGAGGTCATGCATCAAGAAGTTTTTTGTAAACTTGGTATGTAACGCGGATATCTTCGAGCGCCTTGTGAGGATGTTCGTGCGGAATGCCAAGATACTCCGCAAGGGCACGTAGAGAGAAACTCGTTGCGCTCGTTTGGTCATAGAGTCTTCCAAATGCGATAGACATAAGATCAAGCCGATGATAATCCATTTCGCACGGAATGCCGGTGTCATAAAACGCCTTCTCTAAAAAATTCCAATCAAAGGTTACATTTTGCCCGATCATTACTGCACCCTTCGTTTTTTTCGCAAGTATCGCGATGGCATCGGAAAGATTGAGGGCGTCCGTCCAGTCTTCTGGACGGTAACCGTTTATTAGAAGCGCTTCCGCTTCAGCGGTTTCAGGATGTTCAGGACGCACCTTAATGCCAAACTCCTCAACAAAATCAAGCTCTGCGCCGCGTCCTGGACGCTGTGTCTGATTCGCTATAATACATCCGATCTCGATTATTTCATGTTCTTCAACCTTAAGCCCGGTCGTTTCGAGATCGATGAACGCGAGTGGCTGGTGCTTCATTGAAGTCTTTTGTTTTTCTTCTGCCATGTTTTTGCGCCTAGCGGAGATATGTTCTTTTATTAGCCTTGTGTTCTTCGTATGTTCGCGCGAAATGAAAATCACCGAATGTGTCTGAAAGATAAAACCAGTAGGGCGAGTCGGCTGGCATCGCCGCCGCGCGTATCGAAGCGAGCCCGGGATTATTTATGGGGCCCGGCGGAAGCCCCTCGTATTTGTATGTGTTGTAGGGAGAATCAGTCTTGAGGTCATCAAGGGTTAACTCAAAACTTCCCTTGTTCAATATGTAGAGAAATACTGCGTCTACTTGCAGTCTCATTCCTTCTTCAAGCCGCTTCCAAAGGATGCCGGATATTTTGCGCCGCGACTCGAATGACCGCGCCTCCTTTTCTAGAATAGAAGCCATGGTGAGCAATTCGGACAGAGACCGCCCCGAAGCGGCCACGACATCAGTAATCTCCTTCAGTCGTTCATTAAAGTTTTCTTGCATCAGCGCAACGATTGCCCTCGCGGAAGTTTGCTTGGTGAGAAAATAGGTATCTGGAAACAAATATCCCTCATGCGACTCCGCGAGGCGGATGAATTCGCGAGTATCAAAATTCGTGAGTTTTCCATCGAGAAGTTCTGCGATCTCGCGGTTGTGCAAGCCCTCGGGTATTGTTACTCGTATGAGCGATGGACCATATACTGGATCGGTGACATGTCGCACAATTCCGAATACCGATAAGGGTTCGGGGAATGAATACTCTCCAGCTATTACGCCGTTTGCTGGCGCCCACAGTCGAACAAGCGCGCTGAAGAGACGGGGCGCGCGAATGATGCTTTCCTCCTTCAACGCTAGAGCCACCGACTGAATCGAAGACCCATCTTCAATCGCAATCAACCTCGCAGAAGGAAATTCGCGCGGCGACTTTGCATACAGATGGTAGAAAATCGATGTAACCAAGACAAGAACGGAAATTGCCGCCTTGAATATTAACTTCTTGTTGACGCTTGGAGCTTCTGTGGGGATCGGGACTTGCATGTACAAACGAACACCGCAGGAGTCTACACAGGCAAATTAACGGGTGCCTCTCCCCGCTTTGACTCGATTCTAGCAAGCGTGGGCGTTTGGGCAACACTGCCGGGAAGGTGAAAGACTGTCGCAAGTTCCTGGTCAGTCAATATGAAGGTGTTCGCGCGAGCGATCGGGGGATAGAAAAATGAACGCTTCACATACCCCTCAAAAAACTCCCTCCGCTGTCGCTCCTCACGCCACTTGAAAGGGTCTTCCCAAACAAAACTATATCCGATATCGCGCCCAATCTTGAAACTGTTCAGGTTTTGCGAACCGTAATGACGCAGTAGGCCAATGAGACCAACGAGTGTCGGTATCCGGTAGTGTCCCTCCTTGGCAAGATACAAGACGCGCGCGCCAGTGACAAAACCGAGCTGTCCAAGACTTCGCTCGATCGCCTCAACAACTTCCTTCTCCACTTGCGTCAAAGATGGAAGGATTGGGAAGCCGCCCTCGCTCAATTGCGCTGGTCCTTTTGTTTTTGCTTCGCGCTTTAGTATGTCATTTACAATTCCTCTACCCTCCTCTTTCCACGACTCATCTTTGGCGGCGGTAATGACAAATTGCAGCCATATTTTCTCTTCGGGGTTAATCGAGCCCATCAACTCAAGCACCTGATTCATTGGGTCAATCTTGAACTCCTCTTTTACTCCCTCTTTTTCCATTCGAAAATCCACATACGTTTTGATCGGGATCGCGTCCTCGCGGCTCAATTTGTATTCAAACCCGTTCAACTGCCATGGTTCGCCGCCAGGCATGTCGTAGGGTACATCGAGCGTATAGTCGCGTACTTCTCCTATCTCTATGCCTGGATAGTGTGCGTAGAATGCGGCTTCGACAATATCTCTGAAGAACTTTTGAGTATGAACATAAAAATGGATGGTTCCGCCGTCCGAAACAATCTCGAGCGAGAACCATGCTCGTTTGAAATTCGTGAGGATGCGGTCGAGCGCGTTTCCTTCATATGTTTGGTGCATTGCCGACAACACAAGCTCCATTGCCTGCGGAGTTTTTGAGATCTCGCGCGGCAGACGGATCTCGAGCGTAACCCACTCAAGTTTTGAAACGAAACGGGCGAGCGTATAATGCCGCCACAACTTCCATGCGACGAACGCGAATACGACAAGCATCGCAAATGGCGCGTACGGAAGAAAAAGACTATAGAGAGTTGCAACAGTCTCCTTGAGAAGTGAAAGGAACATATTTTAATAAGTCACGATGGCCGCAAAACTATAGACCAATGCCTTCATGATAGCATATCGTTCCGAGCGACTGCACATGAGTCACCGCTAGACGAGATAGTAGCGACCGTCTTGGCCTTTCTTGAAAACCTCGCCATTCTGGAGATTAACGATTATTGTATTTTCTTTCACATAGCGTTCCTTCAGAACGCGTGCAATAATTTCTTCTTTTGAGAGCGGGCCGCCGTCAGTCAGTAAACTTACAACAACATCCCGAACAGTACCGCGCGAATATCCCCAACTTGAAAGCGCATACAACCCCCTGCCTACCAAGACAAAGCGCTTGTCCTTGATGAGCTCGTTATGGCATGTCGCTTCATGGGCGCCTCGTCCGAACGAACTCCGAATAGCGCCTGCCACTTCACGAAAGTGCATCGGCGAACCGTGTTCGCGAATAACGAGATAGGCCATATCGCGCATGCCTCGAATGCGGATATTCGGCGATGCCGCCCGACCCCAACCACCAAGCGGATTCTGGGAGACCTTCTTTGAGAACGCTAGCCAACGAAGCATCTGCTCGTCATCTATACGAATCCCCAACTCCTTCGTAAGTAAAGAGCGGAATCGCGCAAGAATTTCGTCTTGAGACAACACATCGTCATGAGAAATACCCTGCTCGAGCCCTGCGAGCGAGAGCTCTATAGCTTCCGCATGTTCTTCATCAATAGTCCAGCGGTGATGAAATCGGTCATCTTCTTTTAACCGAACAAATCCCTCTCCTAGAACGAGGTAGAAATTGATATGATTCTGAATATGCTCGTCCGAAGAAATATGTTCGAGAAATGCGGCCTCGTGCACCAGAGAACCGTGTTCGCGTATCATATTTGAAAGTTCATCATGCGCGCCGCGAACCGCTTCGTATGAAGCAGACTTACGGATCGCGGCAAGTGCACAATTCTCTATCTGGCGAACACGCTCGCGCGTAATCCCGTAGGTTCGACCGATTGCCTCGAGTGTCATTCGCTCATATTCAGGACGCAGACCAAAGCGCTTTTCTACTATATCCTGTGCGCGACCCGGCACCGAAGCAAGAAGCGATTTGGTGAGCTGTTTAGGCTTGAATGTTACTCTTAAATTCGACATTGAATTATTTGTATCATAGATGTCTATTTAGTCAAGCCCACGCCCGCCTCCTAGACTTTGGTCATATAACAATATTCACGAGGCGTCCGGGAACAGACACGACCCGAATAGGCGCCTTGCCTCCAAGCAACTTTTCGACTGCTGGGAGCGCACGCGCCGCAGTCGTAACATCTTCTTCAACCATATCGGGTGACACAGACATAGTGGCGCGAGTTTTACCGTTTACCTGAACGATTATCTTAACGACTTCATCGCGCGCAAGCAGTGCATCGTACTCCGGCCACGAGGAGCGGTGCACTGACCCTTCGGTTCTTGATTGGCTCCATAATTCTTCGGCAAGATGCGGAGCAAACGGCGCAAGCAAGCGAAGCGCCACACGCCATTCTGCCACGCCCACATTAACCGCTCTATCGAAGGCATTTGCAAGTATCATGAGCGCCGAAACGCCCGTATTGAATGCGAACCGCTCAATGCTTTTTCCGACTTGCAAAATCGTCTTATGTGTGAGGCGAACAAGTTCGGACGAGGACTTCCCCTCAACGACTTTGTCTTGGATGCGCACAAATTTTTCAAGGAATCGCCTCACGCCCGCAATGCCATCGATGCTCCATGGGTATGCGCCGACCTCGTTGTAGGGACCAATGAAGGCAAGGTAGGCGCGCACGGTGTCCGCACCAAGCCGCGCCACCACATCGTCGGGGTCAATGACATTGCCTTTTGATTTGCTCATTTTATTACCATCGGGTCCCAAAATAAGTCCTCGGTTCATACGGCGTAGATACGGCTCCGCATCACGAACGAGGCCTGCATCAAAGAGAGCTTTGTGAAAAAATCTGCTATAGAGAAGATGCATCGAGGTATGTTCCGCACCGCCAGAATAAAAATTGACAGGCATCCACATATCTTGCTTGTCCAGTTCGGCGAACTTCGCGTCGTTTTTCGGGTCAAGGTAACGGAGAAAATACCACGAAGAATCAACGAATGTGTCAAGCGTGTCGGTCTCGCGCTCCGCCGCGTCGCCGCACTTCGGACATAATACGCGCACCCAATCTGCGACTTTTGCAAGCGGGGAACGACCATCGCCAGCGGGCAAAAAGTCCTGGATAGGTGGGAGCAGAACAGGCAAGTCCTTTTCTGGAACGGGAACCGCCCCGCACGCCCCGCAATGAATGATCGGTATCGGGCAACCCCAATAGCGCTGGCGCGATACTGTCCAATCGCGCAGACGATAGGTCGTTTTCCTTCGTGCGCCGATGCGCTTGGCAATCTTCGGCGTCGCATCGCTATTTTTCATGCCGCTAAATTCACCCGAACCGACAAGATGTCCGTCACCGGTATACGCATCGTCGAGAACAGGGCAAGTCGGTGCGGGGTAGTGTGGACACACCACCATTTGAATTGACAGATTAAATTTCTGTGCGAAAGCGAAATCGCGCTCGTCGTGCGCCGGCACAGCCATCACTGCACCAGTGCCGTATCCTGCAATGACATAATCGGCAAGCCACACTGATATTTCCTCGCCATTCGCTGGATTCTTCGCAGTCACGCCCTCAAGCGACACGCCCGTTTTTTCTTTGGCCGCTAGTTCGCCTGCGCGTTCTCGCTCCGATTTTTTTGACGCGCTTGCGATATATGCTTCTACGTCCCTGCGGTTTGCCGCACGAGCAAGGAGTGAAGGAACAAGCGGGTGTTCAGGAGCAAGCACAAGGTATGTTGCGCCGAAAATAGTATCGAGCCGTGTAGTAAATATGGAAACTTTCTGCTCACGTATGGTGAAATCGACTTCGTATCCATCACTCCTTCCAATCCAGTTTTTTTGGGCCTCCTTTATCGACTCGGGCCATTCGAGACTATCAAGGTCATCAATAAGGCGGTCGCCGTACTCGGTAATTTTTAGGTTCCACTGCACCAGCTCTTTCTGCGTCACTTCACTGCCGCACCGTTCGCATTTCCCCGCAACCACTTGCTCGTTCGCAAGCACTGTTTTGCATGACGGACACCAGTTCACTAGAGTCTTCGCCTGATACGCAAGTCCTCTGTTAAAAAGCTGAATAAATAACCACTGCGTCCACTTATAGTACTCGGGGTCAGAAGTAACTATTTCTCGCGACCAGTCAAACATGGTTCCCATACTGCGAAGTTGAGTTCGCATATGCGCGATGTTGTCGTATGTCCATTCGCGTGGATTTAATCCCCGCTTGATGGCGGCGTTCTCGGCAGGAAGCCCGAAGGCGTCAAAACCGAATGGATATAGAACATTGTATCCACGCATTCGCATATATCTCGCGTACATATCCGGCACTGCGAACGCATACCAATGCCCTACATGCAGATTTCCGGACGGGTAGGCGAACTCGACGAGCACATAGTGATTTACTGCCCCCTCTTTTCTATCAGGAATCGTATAGAGTCCTTCTTCCTTCCACTTTTTCTGCCACTTAGTCTCAATTTTTTTGTGGTCGTAGTTGTGCATATGCAGATGACAGTATACTCCAGACTTGCCCTTTTTTGAAAATCTGATTTGATATATGAGGACAACACATGCGATACAATGGCAAGGGGGTACTGTGCCAAAACAGCCGGATCATGAGGAGGTTCGCATTCTGGCACCGGCGCGCCAGGATTGTGAGATAACCGGACTACTACGGACATTCGGATGTACGAGCCCGGACGAGCTGGCGAGGCAAATCGATGATTATGAACTGTACGAAGTATATCCTGCACTTGAGGGGCCGCCCATCAAGCGCACTTTCTAGCGCTTCGCCCCCCATCGTACCTGTTGCAAAAGCCGCGCACCCGCGCGGCTTTCAGATCTTGAATTCAATGACATCTCCATCTGCAACAATATATTGCTTGCCTTCAGTGCGAACCCAACCACGTTCACGGGCCGCGCCATATGAGCCCGCTTCGAGCAATTTATGCCAAGCAATAATACTCGCGCGAATAAATTTGTCCTGAAAATCAGAGTGTATGGCGCGGCCTGCCTCCGGCGCTGTGCTTCCGATCCGAATCGTCCACGCGCGACTCTCGTCTTCGCCAGTCGTTAAAAAAGTAATGAGCCCGAGCAACTCGTATCCTTTCGTGATAAGCGGGCGGAAATCGGTCGCATGAGCGATATCGAGCGCGATCCATGCCGCATTTGTCTTTGTAAAATAATCAGTGAGCTCGGGATACAAGATAAGCTCCTCTTCGTTTGGTGTATTCACGACATATAGCATCGGCTTCATCGAAAGCAAGTGCAGACCTTGCGCCAGTTCACGCTCGTCCTTCGACAATGCAAGAAGCGCGGCCAACTTTCCCGACTCAAAATGCGGCACGAGTTTTTCACAGAGGTCTTTCTCAAGTATCGCCCGCTTGTCGCCGCTCCTCACCTCCCGTGAGATGCGCTCAAGGTGCCTCGTTACCGTCTGCAAATCTGTCAATACAAGCTCAAGGCCAATGACGCTAATGTCGTCCATCGGATTAATCTTCCCAGACACATGTACAACATTGGGGTCATCGAATACCCGTACTACTTGCGCGATAGCGTCCACTTCGCGAATATGCGAAAGGAATTGATTGCCGAGCCCGGCTCCTTCCGCCGCGCCGGCGACGAGTCCTGCGATATCCACGAATTGAATCGCTGCCGGTATCTTCTTCGCTGACTTTGAAAATATGGCGAGCTTATCGAGCCGCTCGTCCGGTACGCCAACAACTCCGACAGAAGGATCAATGGTGCAAAACGGATAATTCTCTGCCGGAACTGCGCTCCCCGTGAGCGCATTAAAAAGCGTGGATTTGCCAACATTCGGCAACCCAACTATGCCTATCGATAGTGAAGAACTCGACATGTGTTTTACTGGTATATACCCGTGAACGGTTAAAGTTTCTGCATAACAAATATCAGAAGAATTCCTTGAGCAGGGGCTTCGTTTACATAACTGAAAGAAGATACGGCACAAGAAGCAAGGCGACTATATTCACTACTTTTATCATCGGATTGATGGCTGGACCCGCCGTATCCTTATATGGGTCTCCAACAGTGTCACCCGTAACCGCCGCTTGATGCGCGAATGATTTTTTGCCGCCATAGTTCCCTTCTTCTATATACTTCTTGGCGTTATCCCACGCAGCGCCCCCGGAAGTCATTGAAATTGCTACGAAAAACCCCGTGATGATTACTCCAACAAGAAGACCGCCGAGCGCCTCAGCGCCAAGAAGATACGCGATCGCGATCGGTGCAATAATCGGTATCAGCGCGGGCAAAATCATTTCTCGGATGGCCGCCTTCGTAACGATATCAACAGCCGCTCCGTAATCCGGCTTCGCCGTTCCATCCATTATTCCCTTGATCTCGCGAAATTGACGCCGCACTTCGTCAACAATAGTCGCTCCCGCTTTCCCCACCGCCTCCATTGCAAGCGATGCAAACAAATACGGAAGCATTCCTCCTACAAAGAGGCCGATAATGACACGGACATCCGATAAATCGAACGCGAGCTGTTTTCCTCCGTGCGCAAGCTCTGATGTGTACGTCGCAAAAAGCACGAGCGCGGCAAGGCCAGCCGATGCAATAGCATACCCTTTCGTTACGGCCTTTGTTGTATTGCCAACTGCATCGAGGGGGTCAGTCACTTGTCGAACCGAGTCTGGAAGATGCGCCATTTCGGCAATACCGCCCGCATTATCGGTAATGGGGCCGAATGCGTCTATTGCAACAATAATCCCCGCAAGTGAAAGCATGCTCATGGTCGCCAAGGCGATCCCGTAGAGGCCCGATGCGGAATAGGAAACATATACCGCAAGAATAATGGTGAGGGCAGGCAACGCTGTTGAGCGCATTGAAACGGCAAGGCCAGTGATTATATTCGTTCCATGGCCAGTGGTTGATGATTTGGCAATATTCTGCACTGGAGCAAATTTTTTCGATGTGTAGTATTCGGTAATGAGCACCATTGCGACCGTAACCATCACGCCAGCAATAAGTGGTGTGAATACTCGCAGTTCTGCGGGAATAGCGAATGCCTGTGCATACGAAAGCGCATACCAGAGAATGGCGAGGAAAACAATTATCGTCGCTACAAGCCCTTTGTAGAGAGCCGCCATAATCCCTCTCGAGAGGCGCACAAACAGCGAACCGATAATCGAAGCGAGAATAGCCACGGCTCCAATAAAAAGCGGGAGTTCCATAATGACCGAATTGCCGGGGTATAAGAGACCTCCGAGCAACATAACGGACAGCGCCGAGACAACATATGTTTCAAATAGGTCCGCCGCCATACCAGCATCATCGCCGACATTATCTCCGACATTATCGGCGATAACGGCTGGATTGCGTGGGTCATCTTCGGGAATTCCAGCCTCTACTTTGCCGACGAGATCGGCCCCTACATCTGCTCCCTTGGTAAAGATGCCGCCGCCGAGGCGCGCAAAAACGGAGATAAGAGATGAACCAAAACCAAGCCCGACGAGTGATGAAAGGCCGAGGTATTTGTATGTGAGCGTAAGTGAAAGCAGAGCAAGCCCGACGACAAGAAAACCAGTAACGGCGCCGCCGCGGAAAGCGAGACCGAATGCCGCCTTAATGCCGCTTTTGGCTGATTCCGCAACACGCGCATTTGCTTTCACGGCGATGCTCATGCCGAGATATCCTGCGAGAGCGGATGAGACCGCACCTATAACAAAACCAAATGCCACTGTCTGTCCAAGCCAATACCAAAGGCCGACAGAGATAACAATACCCACCGCGAGAACTGTTTTATTTTGCCGCGATAGATACGCTTTCGCCCCCATCTCAATGGCGTCTTGTATCTCAATCATTTTCGCCGAACCCCGCGGTTGGCGCAAAATGTTCATAATGAGCAGGAGCCCGTAAAGGATTGACGCAACTGCGGCAACAATCGCTATGGTCGTTATAGTCATAAGCTGTTTTGATTATTTAACTGGCAAATGATGTGCTGTTCAAACTACCAGAGTTGTGTTACTTTTTCAATCATTGGGCCGTTAGCTCATTTGGTAGAGCGCATCCATGGCATGGATGAGGCGACCGGTTCGAATCCGGTACGGTCCACCAGAACCATACTTTTCGGTTTTTCGGAAGCCATTTCATGGGCGGCTCGCAGAGCCGCCCATTGATTTTGCGGCGGGGAATCAAGGCCGCTCGGCGCGGCGAGCCGCGCCTCGCGGTTGGCCAAAAAGAGGTTCGACCCAAAGACTTCTTTGGAAGCAA
>CAZPGN010000005.1:0-54253 GCA_964586635.1 uncultured Candidatus Saccharibacteria bacterium
TGTCATCACTCCCGTCAAACGCAAGTCCTTGTCCGTGCACCCCCACCACAGGCGCGGTGCTTGTGCTCATGCCCACAATTTGTCCGTTGTTCGTCCCCGCTTTATCGCTTACGACTCCCGTTGCCCAGTTCATATCCTGCCCGTCGAATGTCCAGTGGCCGACAAGAGAGCTTTGCGCTGATGCGGGGGATTTTGGAGTATTTGATATGATTCCCGCCGCGCTTGCAAGGAGGTCTGTCAGGTATTCTTGGAGCGGTTCGTAAAACCATGCACCGCCTGAAATTGTGGTGATTAGGAGCGCGAGGATAAAGAACCGTTCGTGAGGATAGAGCTTATGCATATGGCTTTAGTATATCATCGCGTCTACATGGTGCGGGGACGATTTTGGGGATAATAACTTGATACGACATCATTGTCGCACTATCAAAGAATATCTGTCGGCGATTTGTTTCCGAGTCGATCGGCGAGCGCGGCGAGCAGGGCTCGTTTTCGCATAAAAATTTCACTTTTTGCTGAAGCGTCTGTTGAAATAATAGCTTTTCCGCATTGTATGCGAATATCTCCCATATCAAGCTCTATGCCGATTTTCTCGCGTATCGCCGATAGCGTCTCGCGCCGCACACGCTCATTAGGTAGCGCTATCGACCGAATGCGGTCAAAAAATACAGCGATGTGTTCCATCTTATTAGTTGTTGAGCGGCATCACCAGATAAGTGAATGTCGGCCCGCCGACACCTCTCATTACTAGGGGCTTTCCAGGCCCGCTGAATGAAAGCGAAATGGAATCTTCAAGGATAGACTGGAAAGCGTCCAAAATGTATCGGCTGTTGAATGCTAGCTCAACGGGTTCCCCTTCAAGTGTCGCGTCGATGCGGGTCGTATTCTCGCCACGGTCGGTATTGCGGGACTCTAGCTCAAATCGCGCATCTTTCGGATATACGCGAATTGTCGTGCGGTTAAACTTGTCCGAGAACACACTTGTCAGCTTTAGAGCGCCGAGGAGGTCTCGCTTCAGCGCAACTGCTTCTGTCTGCTTGCCGCGCGGTATTATCTCTGCATAATCGGGAAATACGCCGCCAGTCAGTCGCGTTGTAAGGTATATACCCTCGGACAAAAAAGCGGCTTGGTTTTTGTCGAAGCCGATGTTTATTTCCCCAGAAACCGCATCGAATACTCGTGTCGCTTCAAGCGCGTTCCTATACGGCAGCATAAACGAAAACCCGTCGGGAATACCCTTGACTGAAACACGCTTCTCCGCGAGTCGAAACGAGTCAGTAGCGACAAAAATAATCTCCCCACTCCGCGTATGCACGAAAACACTGGCAAGTTCAGGCTTAATCGACGAAAGAGACGCCGCATAGGCAACAGAACGCACTCCGTCTCGAAAAAGGCCGGTGTGAATCGCAAAAGACGCCTCAACCGCGAAACGCGGTATGCGAGGAAACTCATCATGAGACATACATTTAAGCAGGGCGGCATGTTTGCCAGTGGCGGCAGAAAGATTACCAGACACTTGTTCGAGAACGACTACATCGTCACCTCCCGCGCATGATAGGAAATTGTTCAATAACGAGCCGACAACAGCAACTTTTCCTTGGCGAACTATCCGCGCTGGTACTTCAATCTCTACCCCCATTTCGAGATTTGTTGCAGTGAGCACAAAGCGGCCAGTATCGGTCGACTCAAGAACGACAGACGAAAGCGACGGCAACGAGAGGTTTTTTCCCGTAATGCGCTCTGCGCTCGCAACGGCAGTTTTGATTTTTTCTCGAGAACATTCGACCTTCATATAGTTTAATTAAATGTATATAAGTAAAGAATGATTATAATTATACGGCTGTGGATTTGTGGATATGTGCGAAAAGTTTTTTATTAAAGCAGTATTTTCGGACATGGGGCTGTTAATTATTCTGTGGCATAAACTGGAAAGAGTGGATAGTTAGACACAGGCGTGTATCTGGCGATTTTTGTATGGTGATAAACATGTATGTTGTTCAGGGAGTTCTCGTCGACTGTGCCTTGTTTGATTCACAGGGAATCCACAGGATTACAAACACATATTATTAAGGAGATTCGTTATAGAGGAGGAGTTTTATTTGCTCCAACTCCTGGCTCATGGTTTCGTTGTGTTTGAGTTCAGCTTTAACCTTTTCGTAGGCATGAATAACGGTGGTATGGTCCCTTCCCCCAAGTTTTTGTCCTATGTAAGGATATGAGATATTGAAATCTTCACGCAGGATATACATAACCATCTGTCTTGGCCCAACGACCTCCTTTCGACGTGTTTTTTCGAATATCATTTTCTCGTCGATGCTGTAAAATTGCGCTACCGTAGAGATAACATCAGTTAAGGAGATTGATTTTTGGGGTTTGAGGTTGCTTTTAATGATACCCTTCACCTCGGCGATGCTCAAATCGCGTTTTTTCACTTGAGATTGCACAACGATCGAGTTGAGCACACCCTCAAGCTCTCTGATGTTGTCTTGGACAGTAGAAGCGACATATTCAAGCAGTTCTGTTGCCGGCACGAACTGCATATCCTTCGCCTTTGTTTTGAGGATGGCCAGCCGCGATTCGTATTCTGGTTTTGACACATCTACTATCATTCCACCTTCGAAGCGCGAGCGAAGGCGGTCATCTATGCCGGGAATGTGTTTCGGTGCGCGATCAGACGAGAAGATTATTTGGCGGTTCTGGTCGTAGAGACTATTGAACAAATGGAAGAGCTCCTCTTGTGTGCGTTCCTTGCCGTGGAGGAATTGAACATCGTCGATAATAAGAAGGTCATATTTGCGGTAACGGTCTTTGAAAGAATTAACCATATTGCGCTGGACGGCTTCGGTGAAGGCTAGGGTATATTTTTCGACCGTGGTGTAATAAACCTTCTTGTTTCGCGCCGTCTTTATTTCATTGCCAATGGCTTGGAGAAGGTGTGTTTTCCCAAGCCCTGTTCCTCCGTACACAAAGAGAGGGTTGTATGCGGCTCCTGGACTTTTAATAATGGCCTGGCCCGCCGCATTCGCCATGTCGTTGAAAGAGCCAACGATAAAATTAGCGAATGTATATCGCGGATTCAGATTGTCTTCCGCGTTAACGCAGACTTCTTGCATTTGAAGCTGTTCTGACGGAGAAAGAGGACGCTGGATTCGTGTGGACTCATCTTTTTTCTTGTCTGATTCTCTGGATACAGTGAATTCAAGCCGTCGCACTGATGGCTCAAGTTCGCGGAGCGCCCGCAGGATAGATTTGTAGTGTTTTGAAACAAGCCAATCCTTGGCGAACGGGTTTGGAACGCCTATCTGAACCACACCCTCCTCGTATTTGTGAATATATGTGTCCTTAAACCACGCATGGAAACTTCCGCGAGAAATTGAGACTTCAAAGGAGGTTAACACTTTCGTCCAGAGTTCCTTTGTTTCAAGTGCGGTTGGCGTGAATGTTTGCATGAGTGGACTATGTGCGCGAACAGTACCCCCAATTATATTCCCGCGCGGAAAATAGAGAACTATACTAGAGTGTTAAAAGATTGTGGAATACTTGTGGACAATGTGCATAACGCAGTTCAACACGCTTCAGGTGTTTTGGGCGGTTGATTCGAGAAGTTTTTTGTTATACACTGTGGCACATGTCAAAGACATTTAAACCAAAGAAACGAAAGCGCGCGCGGACACACGGGTTTTTGGTGCGCGGCAGATCGGCTGGGGGGAAAAAGGTCTTGGCGCGTCGCAGACACAAGGGCCGCGCGCATTTATCCGTATAGATTCAAATGTTTCCTCGCCGTATGCGCATCGCTCGGAAGGATTTTATGGGTGTCCATCGCGCCGGTCGCGCATATTCGAACGAGTATGCGACACTAAGACTCTCGCGCGTGGGCGGTGCGGGCCGCCCCACCAGGTTCGCGGTTGTTGTTTCGGCAAAAGTCGAAAAGCGAGCCGTGTCGCGTAATCGGCTCAAGCGGCGCGTTCGTCATATCCTTGCGGCGCGAGCGGCTTTGGCAGGAAACGGCGCCGCAATTATTCTGTATCTAAAAAAGCCTGCGGCAGGATTGCCCGCGAGAGTACTCGCGAAGGCAATCGAGCCTCTCCTAGCAGGCGCTTCCGCGCCGCGCTAACCAACAAACCTTTTTATGGTCTCGTATCTTTTCAATCTCGTTATTTTCCAGCCGCTCTACAACGCGCTCGTTCTCTTCATACATATTGTTCCGGGTGGAGACCTCGGTCTTGCCATAATCGGGCTTACGGCCGCCGTTAAGCTCGCGCTTATGCCCCTTGCGCACCGTTCGATCGTTACCCAACGGCGCGTACGGGACCTAAACCCGCGCATCGAGGAAATACGCGCAAAACACAAAGACAAAGAGGAGCAGGCGCGCAAAATTATGGAGGTCTACCGTGAACACGGCGTGAATCCTTTTTCTGGATTCCTCCTTATACTAGTCCAAATTCCTGTGTTTATCGGCCTATACCTAGTCTTTCGCCAAGGCATAGAACCGCACGCGGAGCTCCTCTACGGCGCCCTGTCTTTCCCAGAGATGCTCAACACTATGTTTTTGGGTCTTGTAGACCTGGAGGCGAGAAGTTATCTCTTTGCTCTGTTTGTCGCAATTACGCAGTTTTTGCAAGCGTGGCTATCGGTTCCTCCAGTCCCGAAAGATACGGCAACCGGGGAGAGTTTTGGGGCGGAACTTGCGCGCAGTATGCAGATGCAAGCGAAATATGTTCTCCCGGTCGTTATTGGCGTGGTCTCTGTCTCGTTTCCTGCGGCGCTTGTGCTCTACTGGATTACGAACAATGTTTTTAGTATCGCGCACGAGCTTTTTGTGCGGCGGACTGCGCTTGCCGTCGCCGCGAAAAAATAATCCCTATAAACCAATAGTCCAGAGTGTGCCATCGCGCTTATTCGTAAAGAGAAGTGTGTGTGTCGGTTTATCATAGGAGAATCCAGCGATGTCGAACACTTCCCCGCCGGCGTCACCCATGGGTATTTTTTCTGCCATACCAGAGGCAATATCGATTTTCCAGAGATCGTCATCGAACGATGCCGCGCCGAGGTACCATGCCTCTGGATAATTATTGCGCGGGATATTTTTTGGAACGGCGCAAATGAAAGTAAATTCACCGCTCGATATGCATTTTTCTGGAAGCGTGAGTACTGGGAACCGTCCTCGTTCGCCGCTGTCGACAACGAGAATGTTCGTGGTGAAGGCGTTGGTGGTTGATTCGCTGTACACAATATGCGAGAGGTTTTTGTTCGCAAGTGCCGTCAGTCCGGGCATGTCTTCGAGTATTAGGCTCTGTATTCCAGTTTGTGTGTCGAGGAATACGAGCGTTCCCGGGGCTTCCGATGCTGGGCTTGTTGTCAGGATAATTGTTCCCGGGGCCGTCCATTGTGTCTGCCATTCTTGGTGCGGGGAAGTGAATACTTCGCGCTGTTTTGCGCCGGTGAAATCGGTAGTAATTCCGACTGAAGAACCGGAGCCGTCAATGGCGTCTGTGAAATCCGATAGATAGAATAGCTGTTTGCCGTCAGGAGAGACCGATACTGCGCGTATCGTGTCCGGCAGGCGACTTGCTTGTAGCACGAAAAACGGCTCCTGGGGGTCTCTCCCCGCCTCCTGCTTGCGCGGCACGATAGATACTTGCAGATTCACGACCTCGTTCCCTTTGCCGCGCAGATAGCGCAGAACCAAGCGCGAGCCTCCTTCCTGCCAGTACGCTTCTTTTACGCGCGGGATAGTTGTGTTCGTGATGCGTTTTCTGTTCCCAAAAAGGTCAGTCTCAAAAACATGCCCGGTTGACTGTTCAACATAACGAGCGAGCAGTTCGGCGTTGCGGGTGAAGAGAATGCCGCCAGCTTGCGGTGTCGGCGAGAGCTTTCGCAGTCTCGAAGCGCTGGTGGTCGGCGTCCCCGTCGCCATACTCGTATCGAGCGCCCCAGAGTCTGTTGATGGAATCTCGCTCGTCGCAACCCCCTTTTCTTCAGTGAGCGGTCTTTCCCCCGCCTCCTCAAAAGGCAGGAAGCCCGTGAAGATTGGTTCTTGCGTTGCAGGCGGCGTTCGCCTTCCCACATATACATATGCGCCTCCTGCGAGAAGGATAATGGCGAGTATCGCGATTACAATACTTTTAATCCTCATAAAAACAATCAATGGAATTCTGCATGAATGTGCGGCGGATCTTGTTCGTCAAGGAATCGGTCCGTTCCGATACAGTAATATTGCTCGCCCTTGCTGGATGTTCCGCACCGCGTTCCATTTCGTACGATGTATGTTCTGACGGCTGGATTATCGCGCGTCCGAATGTCCACGATTTTTTTCCCAGCACCGTGTGTTTTATGTCCAGCAGATTCAGAGCCGGCGTTGAGCGACAAAAGACAGTTGCATGCACGCGAAAGGTCCTGTAGGTCTTGCACAATATCGACTGGAAGTCCCGCGACCTGCAGGCGCGGAAACTCCGCGGAGTTAACCGTGATTTTTGCATTCGTAAGACGCTCGCGCATCTCCTGTTCGGTTTTCGAGAGTTGAGAAGCGGAAACGACAGAGGCCTTTCGCAGGAATGCGGTATCAGCGGCTGTTTTTTTGGAGACCGCAGTTTGCGGACCGAAATCAGCGCCCACTTCCCCGGTGATTGGTTCGATAAACCCTTCCTTGAAGGTAACAAGCTCGGGATTGATGATGCGGAGGATGAGATAGCCAGCGAGCGCGAGCAAGAGTCCGGTGAGAGTATTTTTTATCCTGCGCTTCGCGTCCTCCTTTCCTGCGGGGTTAACGCTCGATGACACATATTCCGCACCTGCGTACGCAAGCATAACCACAGCAAGAATGCCGGCAAGCTGAAGTCCGCGATTGAAAATGCCAGTGAGATATTGCGTAAATGTCGGCGCGGCGGTGGCGTCTGGAAGCACAGCCGGCTCAAGCAGGTTGACCCTGCCTTCCTGCGCCGATGCAACAGGCGCCGAGGCGGCGAGCAGAACGGCTACGAGAAATGATGTTATTAAAAGTTTTCTCATGGAGTTTCGAATGCGCGTCTTCCGAAGGTGACCCCTATTGCGCGACGCGCGGTTTGGAGAAATTTGTCTGTATTTTGCGCGATAAGTTCGAGTATGGACAGCCCCGCTTTCCCCGATTCGTTTCGGAGCGTGATGAGGCGCAAATCTTCCGGGTCTGCAGATGCTGGCGCGCCGGCAAGCCGCCACTTGAAGGAGATTACATCTTCGAGCGAGAAAAAGAGCGGTTCCGCGCGAATCACCTCCTCTTCTCCTGTGAGGTCGATCGCGACGAGGGCATGCTCATAGAGTGTGCCACGCGATGGATGCTCCTGATAGAAGAGAATGGATGGGGCCTGACTCTCGAGAGCAAAGGATCGCTCGGCAACCAATTCTCCCAGTGTATCGCTCACGATGACTCGAATGTCTGATTGCGCGGGCGGAGTAGGTGCGGTAACGACAATCGTTTGCGTGCCGACTCCTTCCCCGATGGAGCGAAACCCGTCATACCAGCGATACATGAGCGAGCGTGTCGGAATGCGTGCGCCGCTCGCACGGCGGACATCGGGAACCGCAGTAAGGCGCACAGAACTGTCGGGAGACGCAAGCGCCTTACCTCTATAAAGCGGCGGCACATAAGTGTTTGCCTGCGATAGGACGGAAACTGATTGAGGTACAATAGTAATGGTTTTCGTAATAATCTGTCCGCTATCGGCTGTAACGGCTATCTCGAGAACAGCTTGCTCGCCTATCTTACCCGTTCGAAATGTATGTTCATGCGCGTTGATGCCAGACTTCGCGCGCTTTCCATCCAAGAACCAAGAGATATTCGCGGCTTTAAGGTCAACCTCAACGCTTGTCAGGCGAACGGTTGTCTGTGTATGAGGGCCGGGGTTTTCGGGTATCATTCGCGCCGAGAGCGAACCCCCAAATGTCGTGTCCGTGATTCCATGTGCCGCGAGTGGAAAGGCGGCGAGGAGCAACAGGATGACCAATAAAACTCGCGCATTCATTGCTTTCCAGTATAACCCGTATCTTTATTTTCTTGTATCTGTTTTTCCGCAATGTCCTCGTATAGAGAGATTACGATAGTCCCAACGACAAGCGCGGTCCATGTCGGGAGCGCATTAAGGAACGGAATGAATTCGATAAGTGTCGAGCCGCCAAAGAACAACGCCTTTTTGGGGCTATTGTACTTGACCTTGAGAAGCCGAAACCAGAGCCAAAAGGTGAGGCCCG
Organism: uncultured Candidatus Saccharibacteria bacterium; assembly: GCA_964586635.1. GTDB lineage: Bacteria > Patescibacteriota > Minisyncoccia > Phycocordibacterales > CAZPGN01 > CAZPGN01. The sequence goes on from CAZPGN010000005.1 coordinate 8,221, forward strand.
CAAGTATCGTGAGCATCGGCGTGCCGACTGCGGCGGCGGCTGTGAGAACTACGCCGACTCCCGTACCCGCCGCAACACCGCCGACGAGAGATATTCCTGCCTGGACCAGGTCAAAAACAATGGCCACAAGCAGGAGAATAATCGCAATAACGATATTTATGCGAGGCTTTTTTTCTGCCATAGTTGCCGCTCATTCCCGAGACAGCTCCTTTTTTGCCCTCTTAATTGCGAGCACTTGCGATGGGTCGGATGTTATGATCTGGTCTTCGGCATAGGACGCGATGATTTTAATCGCGACATGTTTCAGGCCAGCAAAAAAGATGCCCTCCCCCACTTCTGATTCGAGAAGCAGATATTTTTCCTCATCGGTGAGGTTGAATGTTTTTTGCACGACATCAATCGCTGCTGGAGATTGTTTGAGGAGAAGCTGAATGGACGAGTTCGTAATAATGGGAAGCCCGTATGGCGACTTGAGGAAGTCCTCGACATCCTGCGTTATGGTCGCAAGACCGAGGAAGTATTTTCTCCCCCGCTTGGCGAGACTAAATATGAACGAGGCAGTGTCTTCAGATTTCATCATCCACCATGCCTCATCGATGACAAGCAGTCGCCTGCGGATATTTTTCCTCACGGCATTCCAAATATAGTGCGTGATGATGTGCATTGCGACAGGCTTCAGCTCGTCTTCCATGTCGCGGACGGAAAATACGATGAATTTCTTGTTTATGTCGACATTCGTGGGACGATTGATGAAACCAGCCCATGTCCCGCGTGTGTATTTTGCCAATCGCTGTGCAAGTGAGTCGCCGCCATCCATGCCGGCAAGCACGAGCTCGAGGTCCGACAGGAGCGGCACGGGCCGACCAGAAAAATCTTGTTCAGGTGTAATGTCTTTCAGTGCGTATGTTTCGGTGATGGCGCGGTCGAGTATGGCGTCCTCCTCCGGCGTTAGTCCCCCAAGCATAATACGAAATAATCCGACAAGCGCGATGATGTTCGAGCGGAGAATGTCGGCGGGAGATTCATCTTCTCCGACTGGCGGCAGGTCGAACGGATTGATGTGGTGTTCGGATGTGAGCGAGACATTAAAATATCGTCCGCCGACCGCCTCCGCAAGATACTCGTACTCTCGCTCGGGGTCTATCACAATGACCTCTGTGTCGAACATAAGCGTGCGAAGAATCTCCAGTTTTGTGGAAAAACTCTTCCCAGAGCCAGCCTTGGCGAAAATTACAGAATTGTAGTTCTCGAGAGAGAATCGGTCGAAGAGAACAAGACTTGAATTGTGTCGATTGATGCCAAACAGGACGCCCTTGTCGCTCGTCAAGTCGAATGAGGTGAAAGGAAACAGTGACGAAAGAGGAGAAGTGTTCAGTTTGTTGTTGACCGCGAGCGTGTCCTTGCCGACCGGGATGGTGCTGTTGAACCCCTCGCTTTGCTGGAACAAGGCTGGTTTGAGGTAAATAAGTTTTGATTCGAGCACGGCTTTTACCTCGGATTCCGTTTTGTCGAGCTCTTCTTCAGAATCGGCGTAGATAGTTATATACAAACCCACATCGAAAAGCCGTTCCTGTGATTGTTGGAGCTGGTCGCGAAGCTGTTCTATGTCGCGGTATGCAATATCGAGCTTCGGGTCTCGCACAAGCCCCTTCTGCGACGCAATACTAAGCTGGCTTTGTATCTCGGTAACCTTTTTTTGGAGCTGGCGGAGCATTGCCGCCGTGTCGGTCGGATGTATGAAAATAGAAACATCAAATATGCGATCTAAGTTGATTATGGGCCCGAACCAGTTGTCTGCGAGGACGCGCGGGAAAGAAATGACGAAGAAGGTGCGTGAAAATTTTTCTCCGATAGAGAGGTTTTTTGAACCGATTTTCAGCGCGGATGGCGCGATAACATCTTTAAGCTCGAGAGCGCCCGTTTCGTATATGTCTTCCGGGAGCATTGGAAGAATATCCGGCGCACTTTCTTTCTTTTTTCCAAAACCAAACAAAGCCATAATTATTGGGTTGCTATTGGGCGGTCCTGTTCCCCGGGATTAAATATCTTGTAAAAGAGCTCGATAAGCTCCTCTGTCCCAAGTTGTACGCTTCGGACGCCAAAGCGCACCAACCCTTGTTCGACGATGCTCGCGCGCTGTTCGAGTTGTGTCCGATATTCCTCGAATCGTTGTTCTTTTTCCTGAATTCTCTTGCCGCGGTCTTTTTTCTTGAAGAACGGAAGAGGAATGGAGATGCCGGTGTCGAGTACGGCAGGCGTGTACGGTATGACAACGAAAAAACTTTTCGTCATAATATTCGTCGTCTCGGTGAAATTCTTCACAAATTTTATATACTCTGTTATCTGGAGTTTCAGGAGTTCGTTGACCTCGTCTTTCAAGCGCGACTCAAGAAGCGCGATATATGGACGAATATCCAATCGGCGCGATTGGATATAAAACTGGATTGGAAAATCAAGCGAGTTTAGGAGGTTTTGATATTGAAGAATGATGCCCGTCTGCTCGTCGGGCGACTTCAGCGCGAAGTTTAATGACGATGCGAGCAGTATCATGCAGAGCGTGTTGTCCTTCAGAATGACGAGTCCGTCTCGGATCTCTTTGATGGGGATGAATTCTTGCGTTGACTTTGAGTCTTCGGCCATAGAAATATTCAAGGTCTAGTGTATCACATCCGCCCTGTGTCGTTTTGCGCGCGGCGGTTATTTGTCTTTGCGTGAACATCGAGACTCCACGCCAGCTCTTTTAGTTTGCTTTCTGATATTCGAGGCACCACGAGTGCATCAATATCTTTTGTGTCCTCGCGCTCCAGGGCTTTTTTCTCTCGTTTTTTCGGGATGCGTTTCCATATGAAGAGCTTGTTCCCGAGCGTAAAACGCAGATACGACTCCAATACTTGAATGAACGGACGGTTGTTAACCCGAATGAACGCAAGCGCAAGCGCCAATCCAATGAACGCCGCGATGACAAAGATAGCAAGGTAGAATGGAAGCAAGCGATATGCGACAAAAGAGCCACCCGCGCCGCCGACCATATAAATGAATTGCTTGAAAGTGAACGGTCCAAATATCTTGTCTTCTATGTCGATGAATTGTGGTACTTGAAATTGCATATGGTGTCTTTATTCAACGGGCTCTCGGTATGGGTCTGTCGTGTGATAATTTGGTGACGGCGGGCGCGCTTCCGGCGCGGCGGTGGAAGTGGCGGGTGGCGTGCCTTCAGGGGTGTCGATGATTGCGGGAGGCCGTTGCGGGGTGACATCGTTTGCGCGCGCGGGCAGGTGTTCTTCTTCGACCATCGGTAGGTTCGGGTGTTCGTGTGTGGGGAGCGCGGGCGGCTGTTCCCGCATCGCGAGAACAGCCGCCCGCGCCACAATCGGAACTTTTCGCTCGGGCACCATCGTCTCTGTGGGTATCGGCGCCGCGGAAACCGCCCTGGCTGGCAGGGTTGAAACCGGATACTCGCGAACTTTCATGGGGAGCGATTCGGGGGTCTCTATACCACGCAGAACATCTTCACGCGCGGGGTGGGCTTGTTCCCCACTTGTCTCAATGGGCGTCTCGGCTGAAACACCTCGCCCATTCGCAAATCTGTAGAGATCATCGCGGATAGGCTCGAATATTTTCTCATCTATCTCACGAGTTAGCGCTAACGCCGTAGGGGCATCGATGCCAACCGTCCTCTGTATTACATTAACGAATTGAGCAGTTGGCGTAAGCCCGACAATCGTGCGTCCAACCTCGTATGCAAGCCGCGCCGCTTGCGGTATATGAAGGGAATATCGCCGCCCAATGGCCGCGACTTGTTCGTTGATTGCGTCGTCGAAATACGCGCGCCGCAAGGTGGCGGGCAAGCTGTTCACATACTCGATGAATTGTGATTGAGTAAACTCCATATCCTTTTACGGCGTGCCGAAGGGCCTGCCAGTTGCGGGATTTACAAGCGTAGGTTGCGGCGTTGTCGTCGCCGAGACTGCCGGCGGAACGGCGCCAGTCCAATACTCGCTGTTTTTGGGATTGTTAATATAATTTCTGAGGGCAGAATTAGTCGAGTCTTGTATTTTATTGACAAGCGCGCGAATTGCAGTTTCCCCAAGCTCGTTTTTCTCGCTCACTGACTTGAGATGTTTTATCGAGAGACTGCTTACAATAAGGTCGTTTAAGAGAGCCTTTGCTTTAAGGTCGTTTATCTTGGACACATTTTTGCCGAATTCCCCGGTGATTTGGTCGGCATATTTTTGAAGAGCTGTTCGATTCTCGGGGGTGTCTTGTGTGAGATTTCCATTGTCGTCAATTAGGTCCTCGAACGCTTTCGTTGATGCCTTAAATCTCGCCTGCCCGTATTCTTTGCCAGTTTTCTCTTGTTCCTCGATCGAAAGACTTTCTCGAAGCGCCTTTGACGGAGCTCTTCTGCCGGTGCGCTGTTCGTATTGCGCAGAGGTTTCCCCTGCCAATTTTTCGCGATCGAACTCTGCTTCATGTGGCTTGTCCGCTTCGAGTTCGTATGCGGCGCGGTTGCGCGGAGACAGGGACTCATATGCAACTTTTTGCTCATCGCTCGGCCCCGCTCCGGCAATTCTGCCGAGACTGCTAATATATCTGGAAAGCGCGACAGGGTCGTTGGCGCGGGCCTTAGCATTCTTTTTAATTGTATCTTCCTGTTTCTTCACGACATCCTCATACGATGCCCCGGTGCCGTATTTTGATGTCGCCGCGTAGTTAAGTATGCCGCGAGTTGCCCCTGCCGCTCCAGTAACATTGAGGGCGGTCATAACCGCGCGACCGGCGCGTGTCTGGCCTACTGCCACGCCTGCCGTGTCCAGCTTTTCACCAAGATATGTCGCGAGCCGACCAGCCGTGCCTCGTCCTGCGGTGCCAAAAATCGTCTGCGTGGCTCCGGTCGCGAAGTTCGCGGTTCTGCCAGCGAGCTCTTTGGCTATAACGAGAGCGGACAAAAGGAGTATTATCAAAATTGCAAAATAGATGACAAAGCCTGGCACCTGGTCTATGCCGCCAATGACTCCGCTCGCGCGGCTCGCGGCGCCGCTCCCTTGGTAGAAATTTGCAGACTCTATAACCTTAAATGCGGCATAGGTCATAAAGAGATAAGCGGGGGCGAAAATCGATTGGTTAAGGAGTGTTTCCCACCATCTGCCGAGCTGACTATGCTTTGGAAGTATTGATGTCAAAAAGGCGAGCGGGGCGAGTATCATGAGCAATATGAGAATGACGGCGCGTATGACAAGCATTATGCTTGCGGCAATAAGGACAAATGACGCGATTAGCATAACTGCCGTGCCGCCGAGCGAGCCGAACACAACCCCCACAAACGTGAACGAACTCGCATCCAGCGGGGGCGGCGCGTCTTGTATCGTTCCGGAAAGCGTAGATTGGTCGACGCTTTGATTGATGGCGGAGATCGGCCCAAGCCGCGCCAAGAGAATATCCCCTATCCCCTCGTTTGGTCTTGATGGCCCACCCAGTATAGCGTTGTTGAACTCGCTCGCCACGACATTCGATGCGTCAATAACAATACGCGAGAGAACCAAGCTGAAATTTATGAAAATAGCAACCAGGACAATATTGACGATAAGGCCCTTTCCTGCAACTGACGGGAGCTGGAGTATTTGACCTATCGCTACATATAGCAGAATGAAAATAAAGAACATGTTCGCGAGGTCACGCCCGACTTTCCACGCTATATAGACTCCCGGAATTTTCTCGAGCTCATTAAAGCGAACAACAGAGAGGTCTACCGAAAAATTTAGTATATCCGCGCTTAAATTGAGAATCTTGCCTGCCCCCCAGACCATCAGGTTACCAATTCCCGCAATGGCGCAATTTAGAATGTTGGCACTGAAAAAACCGGTAAAACTGGCGCAAGAGAATTCATCGCCAGTGGAGGGGGTTTCATTGGTCGGTGATGTTGTTTCAGTCGCGATTGGCAAGGATAGGTCTGCCGCGGAGACGGTTGCCGGAAATAGCGCGCCAGACAAAACCAAAGCAACCATTCCCGCGGCGATTATTTTTTTGCAAAGCCTAGCTGTTTTCATTGTGCGAAATTGAGGCGAATTGTTTCTTCCAGCCGTTCGCCGCTTGTTCCGACGCACGAAATCACATACGAGGCGTCAGCGCGGATGAAACCCGATACTTCGGCGCCACGCGTCAATGTTACGGAATCCGTTCCGCCTATCTGGTAACCCCGGTACTCGGCTTGATGGGCGGCGGAGAGCTCGGTGCTTGCAAGACCGCGGCGAATCGTATCTGAAACGGCGCGGGGTGTTGAACTTCCGAATGCGCCGATGAAGAGGCTGTTAACGCCGAATGCGATAATGTCGTCCGACTCCAAATTGTTCATATTCGGGGAATAGACCGCCGTTTGACTGACCGTCGAAGACGGGAACGGAGAGGATGTTGTGGCAATGGCGACCCTGTTTGCGACGGCACGAACCTGCGACGGAGGTGGAAGCGTATTCTGGTTCGTAGCGCCTTCGGCGGCGCTTGCTTGTGCCCGAAAGAGCGCGGGGTGGTAAATGGTTGCCGCGCCCGAGAGCGAAAGCGCGGCGCCTTCCCGCGCGACGACCTCGACGGCGAGCGTCGGGCGGTCGCCAGTCCCGTATGAGACCCAGTTATTCCCCGCAGAACATTGCTCGGCCTCGCGCGTTTCCCAGACAAGGACGGATACGGTTCTGCCGTCAAGCGTTCCGCCCGTCGAGCTGGCGACAAGCGCCGCCGGCAATGGCGGAGGCGGCACGATCGCCGGCCCGCCCACGACGGTTTCCGCCGGCAGGACGGTCGGCGGAAGATCGCCGGCGGTTACGACATTCTTGCCGCCCGAGCCGGGACAGATGCTTAAGTTCGGCGATATGCGGCACGCGACATCGGATACTTTTTGAAGATTCGAGAGGACATTTTTAATAGTGGCGAAAATACCGCTTGCGGCCGGCTGTTCGGTTGCCGCGCCGCCCGCCGCGGCGGGAGGCGCGGCAACCGTCGTCTGCGCCCGCGGAACACTCCGCAAGGTCTGTCCCGCGGCGGCGGCAGTAAACTGTTTCGTTTGCTCGGGGAGGTTCGGGAGCGCCGTGTTCGCCACATTATTCTCAAACTCGCCGATCTCGCGCCCGTTTTGCGCAATACGAAGCGCGGCAAGGTTCGCTTCCGTCACGCTGTTCGCGAAAAGCGACCCGGGGGAAACGGTTTGCCAAGCGCCGTATTTGCAGGTTCCGTCCGCCAAGCGCGACCCTTGCGGACATTCGCGCCTGTCAAGGAATCCTTGGTTGCGCAAGAGCTGTTGGTCAACATCGACTTCCGCCGCGCCGATGCGCTCGTCGAGCAAGTTCTTAACAGCGAGGTATCGCCCCTGCGCGCTCCCATAAGGGGAATTAAGCGCGTTTTTCGTAGGGTCAAGTATGGATTTTAATTCGGCGTTCGGGTCCCGCTTTACCAGATAATCTTTCTTGATGCGGACGATAATGGCGCGCTTTTCTTCGTTCGAGATATTCGATTCTTTGACCGATTCAATGATATTTTTTACTTGTTCAATCGCCGAAAGGCGTTTCAGCTCGCCGATGTTCGGCGGGACAAGACTTGCATTCTCTATTCCCTCGGGACCATCAAAAGAGGTTTTCGCCGATTTTATGGTTTGGTCGGAGATGTTCAGGACCGCAGTTTGCGCCTTGAGACTTTCCGCAGGGTCAAGAATAAACTCTTTTTTAATCAGTTCGTTGATGCGCGTGTTTGTTTCGTTCATCAAGTTGCAAATGAGCTCGGTGAAGCCGGCGGTGCGGTTTGTGACGGTGAGGAGCTGTCCTTGTTCGACGACGGGCACGCCCTTGAAGAGGTTGACGCCGGACGAGCTGATGGATTTGATAAACTCTGCTCCGAAGGAGGTATTGGCGCACGCGGGAACGGCGCCACCGATTCCGAGCGCAGAACTACCGGCTTTCATAATCTTATTCACGCCCCCCGAGAGCGCGCTCGCCCCCGAGAGCAGGCTCCCCACAGAGCCGCCAAGCTGCTGGGAAACTTTTGTTATCGCTTCGCGGGTCGCGGGTGAGACTTGGACTGCGGTAGAAAAAAAGCCTCCCGGGATAAATCCGCCACTTGTCGACTCTGAAGTGATGAGCACAGAAGCAACTTGTGCCGCCTGCTGAAGATTGCCTGCCCTGATACTTCCGAGAACAGTAACCGCCTGTTGAATACCCTGAATACCCTGCGACGCTTGCGTAAGAACATCCGACGCACCTTGCGGAAGACTGCCGCCGAGCGAAGACAGCACAGAACTAAAGTCGCTAAGCGAGGCGCCCGAAGCGGTGATGTTCGCGATGGGAGCGAGCTTGCCTTGAATATCTGTAAGTAAACTGGCGAGAGGGGCTACACTGCCGCCCGAACCAAGAACGGACTTGCTAGATTGTTCAAATGTTTCGATTGCTCGCACCAATCCCGAAATATCGACCTTCTCTAGCTCCGCGGCGGTTTGAAGTGTTTGTGCCGCTCCTTGGTCGACCCTGTTTAGGGTCGATACGGGAATGCTTGCCCTATTCGTATTTAAAAGATTTATGAGATTTTGCAAACCGCTCCCGGTTTCTTGAAGCGTCGCGTGAGCCGCGCCTGGGATGCCGAGCAGGGCCGCAAGCACAAATGCGGAGAATATTCTGTATATAAGAAAGCGCTTCGGGAACATCATAGGTTATGCATCGGGGAGTATGACGGTTACTCGCGCGCCATCCTTCGGGGAGAATTCAATACCGATGTCGCGAAAATATGCATTAATTCTGGCGTAGAGCGTCGCAAGGGCGGTTTGTTCTTGCTGGAATGTTTTTGCCGAAACAAGTGCGGCCGAAGGGTTTTTATCTGCCGAGCTCATTGTGCCGACCAATCTGGCAATGCGAGCGTATGCATTCATGAGGTCGAGATGATTGGGCGCGGCGCTCGTTGGTATCTCAATCTGCGACAGAGCGGAGCGCGCGTCCTCGTATGCGGCCGCTTGTGCGACAAGCGCCGTAAGCCCTGAAGGGTCGCTGTCTGCGAGCGCATCCACAAGGAGCGCGGTTTCATTGCCGGTCGGGCCCGTATAGAGATTTGCAATGATTGCGCCGATAGCATGTCCGTAGTCACGGATATCTTCCGTGGTGGCATTGTCGTTTAACGCGAGCCGCGCAGTAGAGGCCACAGCTTCTGGCGCCGCCGCGCTGGGAGCTGTGGCCTCCGGCGAGAATGCTACCTCCCCGAGAGTGTCCTCTATCAGACGGTCGATATCGGCATCGGTTACTGCGACCACAGTAATGCCCTCACCGTCCCTCATCGCAAGGATGTCGTGGTCATACGAGAGATCGTTGCGGCGCGCTTCAAGAAACCAAAAAAAACCCACCGCAACAATGAGAATTACGGTTGCTCGAACAGCAAATATTTTACTCGGTAAAAAATCCAAAGTGGCCTGTCCCAGCGCTTATCAGTATATCATTCTCACCGTGCCATTTTGCCGAGAATTATTGCGCGTATGTGGACAAGTTATAGCGCGCGAGCAAGACATTTCCACTCATTGAGCGAACAATCCTCGGCTCTCGCGGCGGCAGATATCCCGCATGACTCGAGCGTGCTTGCCGAGACGTCGATATTAGACCGCAGGAGCTTCCTTCGGTGCGCGAAGCCGCGGTGAAGCACATCGAAAAAATCGCTCTCGCTGATCGAGTCAAAAAAGTCTTTCGAGATGTTCTCCAAAACTAAAATAGTCGAATCCACGCTAGGCATCGGCTTGAATTCTCCTCTTTTTACAATGCCTACCGTGTGAGGAGAACTATATGCACGGATCGAAAGCGACAGTACATTTTCGCCCCTTTTAGGGCGAACAATTCGCTCCGCTACCTCCTTTTGTATAAGCAGAACTGCCTTTTTTGGTTGGATTTGACCAGAGAGTATGCGTCGCAGGAGAACGCCAGTTATGTTGTATGGGATATTCGCAACAATAACGAATGAATGATCCAACAACCCGAGAGCGGAAAAATCAGTTTCTAGGATGTCGCCATGAACAACTTGTAATACTGAAGGCTCGGTCTGTATTGAGTGAGAAAGAGAAGCGGCGAGAGCGTCATCTTTTTCGACAGCGATGACACGCGCGCCCCGCAACAACAAGGCGCGTGTCAGTATTCCCTTCCCTGGTCCTATTTCAAGGACCGTTTCTCCGCGAATATCTCCAGCCGCTTCGACGATCTTTCTCGCCGTGCTTGGTTGGATGAGGAAATTTTGTCCGAGAGAGCGTTTTGGTCGCATATCCATATGGCAATACCCTTACCGCGCATCATTTGAGACAGTCCCACACTATCACATCTTCATCGGATGTTGGTCTGGAGCCGCCGAGGCCCGATGAGAAATCAATAGATTCTGGCTTTATGTCCTGCAGAAAAACCGAAGGAATGTTCAGGGTCCGCTGTCCAAAGATAGTCCGATACAGAGCATAGGTTAGAAACAATTTGCGTTTTGCGCGCGTGAGCGCTACATAAAAGAGCCGTCGCTCTTCTTCTTTGCGCATCTCGTTTGTTCCATCTTTCTCATCATCGCGCGCGCGATGTGGAAAGAGGTCTTGTTCGAGACCTGTTACGAATACAGTATCGAACTCAAGTCCCTTTGCCGCATGCACCGTCATTAATCGTACGCCCCCAGAGTGATCGCCTATGGTGTCTTGGTCGGACAAAAGCGCCGTATCGGTGAGCAATTCCTCCAGACCTGTCGGTTTTGGCAGACGGTCGTATCGAGACGCGAGCGAAACGAGTTCGCGCATGTTTTCCGTTCTTTCATCTCCATCCGGCTCATCGCGATACATTTTTTCAAGACCAGATTCTGTAATAATGCGTGTGAGCAAACGAGAAGGTTCTATGGTTGCCGCGAGATCGCGGATTGTCGCGGCAAGTCGTTCTATGGCCGCGCGCGCTTCGCGCGCGCGGCGCGGAACAGCATCATCTCCGCGGAGTATTTTTTCCGCGCTCGCCGCGCCAATGCCGCGTCGCGGCGCTCCCATAATGCGGCGGAAACTCTCCGAGTCGGCAGGGTTCATGGCGTACCGCAAATATGCGAGGGAATCTTTTACCTCTTTTCGCTCATAGAATCGAGTGCCTACGAGCTCGTACGGTATTCCACTTCGGAGAAATGCTTCTTCGAGTATTCGCGACTGGAAATTTGCTCGAAACAGCACGGCAATAGTGTCGGGCCGCACCCCCTTGTCTCTCAATTCCACCGCAGTTTCTGCTACGAAATTCGCCTCATCAGTTTCGCCGAAGGCTTCATAGAGGGCTATCTTTTCCCCACCCACTTTCCGCGTATAAAGATTTTTTTCATGACGGTTGCGGTTTTTTTTGATGACATTATTTGCCGCATCGAGGATATATTTGGTTGAACGATAATTCTCCTCGAGCATAACAATAGTCGTTCCGGGATATTTTTCCGGAAACTTGAGTATGTTTTCGGGATTGGCGTCTCGCCAGCCATATATTGACTGGTCTCCGTCTCCGATCGCGCAAATATTTAGTTCGGGGCCGACAAGAAGTTCCGCGAAGCGATCTTGCGAAGCGCTCGTATCTTGATATTCGTCGATATGGATAAAACGAAAACGCTCGCGGTACTTGTCTCGGATGTCTGCGTGCTCTGTAAGCAACCGTACAGGCCATACAATGAGGTCATCAAAGTCGAGCAGTCCCGCCTTTTTCATGAGTTCGGTATATTTCTGCCAGATCGCGCCAACAAGCTCGTCCTGATAGCTTGCCGCCTCTGCGATGAACACGGCGCTATCGATTAGACGGTTTTTATTTTTTGATATAGCAGAGAGGATTCGTTTTGGCTCTATTGTCTTCAGGTCGAGATCGCGCGCCTCGATCGCGCGCTTTACGAAGGACAGGCTCTCTCCGCGGTCGGTGATACCAAAAAGTCGAGGTATTTGAAACCGCTCATGTTCTCGGCGAAGTATCTGTGCGCCGAGCGAATGAAAAGTTGCCGCAGTTGGTATTCCGCGGAGTCCTTGTGATGCGAGAAGCGAACCAATGCGCTCGCGCAGTTCGCCGGCGGCCTTATTCGTGAATGTTATCGCAAGGATGTTTTCCGCAGGGACACCGCTTCGCGCGAGATGCGCCACGCGGTGCGCAATAGTATGCGTTTTGCCTGCGCCAGCGCCAGCGATGATGAGAAGCGGGCCCTGTTTGTGCAGGGCCGCGCGCGCTTGAGAAGGATTTAAATCATCGTGCGAAGTCATTGCCAATATGATGTCAGAAAAAAAGTCATCCTGCCATGCGCTCTATGCGCTATCCTCTACACCCCCCGCAATTTCTGGAGGCATCGAGGGGTGTGGACAACTTCTTGACTTCCCGAGACCACCTGATATAATACAAGAACACAAAAGGATACGACTGTAAAGTCAGACTTATTCCGACATGGCTCAACAAGGCCATTTTTGCTGAAAGACCGACCGACTCCTTTATATATGCAAGTATTACCCCAACAGGACTCCGGCCATTATGCTTGCGGCTCACGGCTGGGTCATAAAACTAAATACTCGAAGCTCTATGGTCGTGTTACCTATCGGCTTCTTGTCTTCGTTCCAATTTTCATTTCCATATACGCGGTACCCGGGACAAGCCACGCCGGCCTTCTTTCCTTCGTCGCCGAACTCCTTGCGAAGCGCGCCAACGACAGCCTTCCAGCAGAGACAAGCAATTCGCAGAACATGCCTCTCCTGGAAGCCGTGCGATCAATTGATCCGCGGGGCTCTATCGGCGGTGGAGATATCATAATAGTTGGCGATAGTGCGCTCTTGCCTGAATCAGGCCCACTTGGAACGCTTGCGGACATACAGGATTTTTCAGGCCTAAATCACGAGATAAGCATCTATACCGTGCGGCACGGCGACTCCCTCTCCGCGATCGCCAAGATGTATGGCGTGTCGGTGAACACTATCGCCTGGGCGAACGATCTCGGTCCCCGCGGAACGATCCGCGAAGGCCAAACACTCGTTATTCTTCCAGTTTCCGGGATTCAGTACTCCGTGACGAAGGGAGATACGCTTGATTCGGTTGCCAAAAAATTCAAAGGTAATGTCCGTGAGATAGCCGTGTACAATGGACTTGACGCGGACGCATCGCTTGCGATTGGTCAGGAAATAATCATTCCCGATGGCGAGCGCGAAGCGAAAAAGACGCCGTCTGCGGAGTCTCGTGTCGCGGGCGCGGCGAATCAGAATAATGTCGCGAGCGGGTATTATATGCGCCCGATATCAGGCGGCCTAAAATCGCAGGGAATTCACGGATATAATGGCGTTGACCTTGCCACCTATCAAGGAGCCCCAATTTTCGCGGCGGCTTCGGGTGAAGTAATTTTGAGCCGCGAGGGCGGTTGGAATGGCGGTTATGGCAACTATATTGTCATTTCACACCCTAACGGCACACAGACGCTCTACTCCCATAACTTTGCGAATCTTGTGTCTGCGGGACAATTCGTGGCCAAAGGTCAGCAGATCGGGACGATTGGTTCCACTGGCCGCTCGACAGGGCCACATTTGCACTTTGAAGTGCGCGGCTCCCGCAACCCGTTTTAATCTTAGTGTCTAATATACTATATTCTATATATGAGCTTTGAGAATCCAATTGCAAATGATGGCTCGGGCGAACGCGCAGAACAAGAGCTGAAAAAGGCGAAAGAGCAAATCGAGGGCGAATTTGAGGAGGCGCGGGAGTTGTGCGCCGCTGGAAACGAGGACGCCTGTGAAAAAATGCGCAAACTGAACGCCCGCCGCACGCGTATCGCGGGGGAATGAAGGATGAAGGGGTCAGGAGCCTTCATATCCATTTTGTGCTACACTGAACAGTATGCCACGCCCACCACGCACCGATGTCGGAGACGTCGTTTACCATATCATCAATCGCGCTAACGCACGACTACCAATTTTCCAAACTGACGCTGATTATCTTGCTTTTGAAAATGTTTTGCGCGAGGCGGTAGGACGGTACGATATGCGTATGCTCGCATATCAAATCATGCCTAATCATTGGCATCTCGTGCTGTATCCAAAACAAGATGGTATATTACCGCAATTCATGCGTTGGCTGACGATGACACACACGCAGCGGTGGCATGTTGCTCATGACACGGCTGGTACAGGACATCTCTATCAAGGTCGATATAAGTCTTTTCCCGTAGAGACGGAAACATACTTGTACACCGTCTTGCGGTATGTTGAAAGGAACGCCCTTCGCGTCAATCTTGTCGCGCGAGCAGACCAATGGCGATGGGGCAGTGTTTGGGTGCGAGCGTTTGGAAGCGCGGAACAGAAAAAAGTTTTGAGTACATGGCCAGTCGAAGAACCCGCAGACTATATCGAGTGGGTCAATGAGCCGCAAACGGATGAGGAAGAAGCGGCCATCCGGAGGTCTGTCAATCGTGGCCAACCGTTTGGGAGCGAGGCGTGGCAGAAAGATATTATTCAAAAGTTTAACTTACAAGCTACGGTGCAACGACGAGGCGGTTATCGGCGTAAGGGTTTATGAAGGCTCCTGACCCCTTCATTCATTTTTTCGGTTTCTTGGAGAACATGGGCACTCGTCTCCGTGTTAAATTTGCCACTCATCTCTCTCGTTTCGTCCAAGTATGACATTGTTATTTCTTCAGCCCGTTTTGCACTAAGTCCGGCCTGTTGATTGAACAATAGAATTGTCTGAACCCTGTCTGCAATGATGTGGGACAGTGCGGATAATACCTCGCCCCTGTGTTCCCCGAATAAGTTGCTATTCATTTCCGAGTACTCTCTGATAAGCGCGCTTTCGTCGTTCGTTAAAGTTATGAGCTCACGTTCTGTTTGCGCTCCAGACTCGAAACCTTTAATGAGAGCATGTCGTGCCTGCAATAGGGCCGATAAATCGAGCTGTTCCGTCGGCGTCTTCCGTAGCGATTCGAGCAGGGCGTTACTAATATCCGAATACAGTCCGAGATATTCCACCGCGTCCATCGCGCCCTCCCGTCGCAAAAGCGCGAGCCCCTCAAGGGTCTCAAGCGCTTGCGTAGCGCCTATCTCATCATCAAACCTAAGTCCATGGCGCTCCAGTGCATCATGCATTGTGCGCGTGAGCGGCGTTGTTTCAAGGAATGTCATCGCGGCCCGGTCTGCCTTTCCGTCTCCGTCAGTATCCGAAACTTCAACGACACGATTCCATGCGTGAGAAAGCGGCATTTCTTTTTCAAGCAGTGTTTGACCGGAAACGCCGGCGGCATAGGTGTTCTTGAGCCGTTTGCTAAAACGCGACTTGAGCCAGTTGAAATTATGCACAAAAAGTTCTGTTGAGTGACGGCAAACAATATCGATTTTCATCGCGTATATTTCGGAAGGACTTACAATGTCGGCGAGCGTTTCTCCAAGTTGCAATGATTGCTCCTGCGAGAGTTCTTTTGCGGCGGACTCCTCTATCTCGGAGACGACCGCGTCTATCGTTTCGTCATAGCGAAGATTCTCGATAATGAGCGCACGTGCAAGGAGCACGGCCTCTTTTGGACTGATTTCATTCAAATCCGATTCTGGCGAAAGTCCGGCATGCGATAGCACCTCGGGCTGTTTGACCGCTGATTCGTAAAATCGAGCGAGCTTTTCTGGGTCGTGTTCAGCGACTATGCCCCGCGGTGAGAGAGTGAGGTTTTTCAGAACCCCTCCCTCGAGAGAAAGTTCTCGCTCCCCTCCCGTCGGATCGAATTGCTCGAGGGTGCACACGGCGACGGGGACTTTTTCATCTCCAAAATACGCTGTGAAAGCACCGAGGGAGACTTCCTCTGCCGGTATCTCGACGCGCTCTGCTTTTGCCCCGGACTCCTCGCTCGATAACCAAGTAAGCGCGGCGAGACCGAGCGCGAGATAATTTTTCTTCGCAAGTGCGCGGATATTCTGAAGCCAATTAAGACGCGACTCGCCGCGCTCTCTGGAGACTTCTTCCCGCGGAAGTTTTTTTGTTGAACCGCGATAATATTCCTGCGGAAACTCGAGCACCTCGCGCTCGCCCTTCTTCTTGTATTCAATGAATGGGATTTTTTCCATGTTGATAAGGCCCTACTGTCCTATCGCTGAAGATATAGCCGTGGAGAACGGGATAATTCCTCCGGAGAGCGGACGCGAATCGATAGGGGGCGAGATGGACACAAGACCACTGTCAGCAAATGACCGCAGTATAAGAGCAGATTGGAATGGAATGACGCCGCCACTAAGTCGTTCTTCGGGAGGCGTCGTAGTTTCAGTGTCGGCCGCATTCGCTAGCCTTGGTGTGTGCTCGGAGTTAGTCTCCGCCGCGCTTTTTTCTGAACGGACTATTGTCGCGGTTTCAGTCGCATTCTGTCGCAAGACGACCCTCTGCACAGACGACGTAACGAGCAGGCCGACAATAAAGATTCCGACAAGAATAAGTAGTCCGGCGGCGATTTCAAGGGACCCCTTGTTGTTTGCGCGAAAATTCATAGTTACAAGATAAGTATAGCAGGAGTTATTCTTCCGCCGTATCATTTGACGACTCCGCCACGATATTGAAGCGCCTCAAGAAGATCGGCTGTTTGGATGTCCTCGCGCCCCGCAAGGTCGGCTATTGTGCGCGCAAGTTTAATGGTGCGATGGTATGCGCGCGCGGAAATCCCGAGTTTTGCGGCCGCGGCATTGAGCATCGTAGTCTCGTTGGTATCCAGATGCGCAAAACGGCGTAATTCCTTCACCCCCATCTCGGCATTTCGAGTGCAGTTAGTGCCAGAAAACCTCGAGCGTTGTTTCTTGCGAGCTGACAATACGCGCTCTCGAACGATAGCCGAGGATTCACCATCAACTGCGTGGTCGGAAAGTTTTTCGTAAGATATCTGCGGCACCTCAAGGAACACATCGATACGATCCATGACGGGGCCAGAGATTTTTCGTTCATATTTTTGCAATTCTCCGAACGAACAAGTACAGCGTCGTCTGCTTTCGCCCTTGTTGCCGCAGGGACAGGGATTCATGGTGGCTAACAATATGAAATTTGCGGGAAATTGAGCAGAGTCGCGGATCCGCGAAATGCTGATAACTCGGTCTTCAAGCGGTTGGCGGAGGGATTCGATTACCCGCTTTTCAAATTCAGGGAATTCATCGAGAAACAATACGCCACGATGCGCGAGCGTTATCTCGCCGGGTTTCAATACGGCGCCGCCTCCGACAATGGCGACATATGATGATGTGTGATGTGGAGTTCGCAAGGGCGGGAGTGTCACGACTCCTTCGCCGAGGATACCTGCCGCGGAGTGAATGCCCGTTATTTCTAGTATTTCCGCGCGAGTGAGAGGAGGTAGAATGCCCGCGAATGCGCGCGCGAGCATTGTTTTTCCTGTCCCGGGAGGTCCCGACATCAAGCAGTTGTGTCCTCCGGCCGCGGCAATCTCGAGGCCGCGCTTGGCAGACTCTTGACCGCGGATGAGTGATAAGTCTAGATAGTCCGAATTGTCATGATTCTCGTCGGGGAGAGCGGTTTCTGCTTGCGCGACAATCTGTTGCTCGCCACCAAGATGCAAAACCACATCTCGTAGAGTCCGAGCTCCGAAAACAGAAATTCCGTCCACAAGCGCCGCTTCAGGGGCGTTTTGCAGGGGTGTGTACACTTCAGCGAATCCATTTTTGCGAGCTTTCTCGGCAAGGAGTAGGGCGCCGCGGATGGGACGAAGCTCCCCGCTTAGTGCAAGCTCGCCCAAAAAGAGGCGCTTGTCCATATCCGCCTTAATCCTGCCTTGCGCAGCTAAATGAGCCAACGCGATGGCAAGATCAAGCACGGGTCCCTCCTTCCGAATATCCGCTGGCGCCAGCGAGACAACGATTTTCTTCGCTCCTACCTGCCCTGCTCCGATATTGCTATTTTTTATCGCGGCGCCAATGCGGTCTTTTGCTTCCTGCACAGCCTTGTCGGGAAGTCCAACAATAGTAAACGAGTTGAGACCGCGGGAGATGTCTGTTTCTACAACAATGATAGTCGGCTTAAGACCGACTATCTGCGCTGAATACGCCCGAGAGAGCATAGCAAAATCACATGTGAGCGGTGCATGTTCGTGCGGCTGGGTTTGCTTCAAGGCGACTTATTTCTATGTCGTGCTCCTTGCCGTTCGAAGATTCGCAGGTGCCATAGACACCGCTTGTGATACGCAGAAGCGCTCCGTCCACTTCATTAAGACGCGATTCGAGTTGAACCTCAATGGCATTGCGGGTTTCGTAGTCCTCAATTCGCTCGCCGGCGTCGGCAGGATCGGCCTCCTTCGCGCCGCTCTCCGCGGCAGGTTCGCTTGGTTCGCCGTAGGTTGTTTCGAGGTCCTTCGGATTATCGGGATTGACGCGCGCGAGGCGCGACAGCTCGCCCTCGAGATGTTTCTTTTCTTCCAATAATTTCGACTTGAATCGCTCGACATTCTTATCTGAATGCATAATGCCCAGTATATCGGGACAGGGTCGAAGTGTCCATCACCCTGCTGTGTTGGAAAGAAAACTAACGGCTCACGGGGCGAGGCGTGCCGAGTCGCGTTAGGACTTCGGTAAATGTTTCGATATCTGGGGCGATGACAAGCGTTTGGCGGTCTATGAAGGAATAGACGAGACGGATAACGCCGTCTGGTCCGACCGAGACGCGCGCATCGTGATTGCGCAATAGGCGGTCCTCGAAACGAGCGGCGATGGTCTCTGCCGCGGCAGGCCCTCCTGTGAGTATCGGGTAGAGGTCGCGGGATATATCCGTTTCCCATTCAAGCATGTGGGCGAATGCGATCTCGTAGCGGGAGGGTTTTAAGATTAAAAATGCCGTATTTCGCGTAAATGAAAAAATGCCGAGCATAAATTCAGGAGCAAGGTTGCGTCGTAGCTCATCCGGCACCGTAGACTCAATCGCTGACAAAAAGAATGGCGCGGCCGCGCGGAAGCGAGTTGGCGGCTCTCCATCCCCTGCTACAGTGAAATTAAGAGAGTGCACGGAACCAATGCGGATGTTTGCCGTGCGGAGCGCCGCCGCTATGAATTGGCGAATGTCGACAGGCAGACGGCCCGTCAGATCAAAGTCCTCGCCAGTTTCAGCAAAAACAAGCATATCGCCCGCACCGCTAGATGGTACAGTTTTGGGCGCATTGGTGTACCGTATGCCGTACCAGATAAGCCCCAGCGCTACGACGACAAACGCGATTGCTCCCAAGGCTTGAAGCGTTTTGCTAAGTCTTGTTCCGGGTAGCGTTGTATCGCGCTCGCGACGGTTCGCCGCCGCGGCGGCAATCCCGGAAAGGGATACTTTTTTCTCTGCAACGGTTGTTTTCAGGTCTTGTTTGTATGTTCGGACGACCGGCAAGGTGAATTCGGGTTGCGGGGCGGGCGGCGGGGGCGCGACGGGCGCACCCGTCGCGCCCCCGGACTCCCCGACCGCGATCTTCGTTTGTGTTTGTTCGAGATCGGCCATTTCTATAAGTATACAATGATAACGCGCGCAAAAAAATGATGGGGCTAAACCCCACCATTTTTTTGCGCCCCGCTACTCGCGAATGTTTTTCGCGGCGCGGATCAGAAATTTCCCGGGCGCATCGGAAAGATCGGTAAACTTGTCCGCCGTTTCTCGCAGGCGTGACGATGCGCTCTTTCCGAAGGCAAGCACTTCGACTTGCGTGAGCGACGCCTGTAGATATTCAAGAAGCGGCACGAAATCGCCGTCTCCCGATACGAGGATGACGACATCGAGCTTGGGTGCGAGCTTGATGGCGTCCACCGCGATACCGACATCCCAATCCGCCTTTTTGGCGCCGCCAAAGAAAATCTGCAGATCCTTGCTCTTAATCTCTATCCCCACTTTTTTAAGCGCCTCTAGGAAGTTTTTTTCTTCACCTGATTCCGTCGTGATGACATAGGCGAATGCGCGAATAAGCTCTCGCTTCCCGACCGCTTCTTTCACGATATTTCCAAAATTTACTTTCGCGCCGTAGAGATTTTTGGCGCTGTGATAAAGGTTTTGGGTATCAATAAAAACGCCAACTCGTTGACCTTTATGCGGTATGGTCATGACTATTATTTTGTTTTGAGACCGAGCTTTTTGGTTGTGCGAGCGTATGCTTTCTGATCGTGTTTCTTAAGATATGAAAGGAGGGCGCGGCGGTCTGCAACCATTTGCAAAAGTCCACGGCGCGAATGAATATCTTTTTTATGTGTTTTCAAATGTGACGTTAGTTCGTCGATTCGCTTTGAAAGCAGGGCGATCTGAACGCCCGATGAACCTGTATCGGTCTCGTGATGCTTAAATTCTTTAATAATGCGCTGTTTCCGTGTTTTCGAAAGCATGTTGAAAGAATAGCACAAAACAGCCCGCCGTGCAACAATGTGGTATATGTCGCACAATGTTAGGATTTTAGAGCGAGAGTTCTTGGAACATCTGGAGATAGAACGCGGCAGAAGCATAAAAACTGTAGAGAATTATAAAAGGTACCTTGACCGTTTTTTTGATTTCTCCAATATTACACGGCCGGACGAGCTCACGGACGAAGTCGTCCGTTCGTTCAGGTTGTGGCTTAATCGTCAAAAAACCCATACGGGAATAGAACTCTGCCGCGCCACCCAAAATTACTATTTGATAGCTCTGCGCACATTTCTGAAGTATTTGACATTGCGCGATATTGTTTCTCTTGCGCCACCCCGTATCGTTCTTGCAAAAACAGTAGAACGCGCGATAGAGGTTTTAAGCCACGACGAGCTCGAGCGGTTACTCGCGGCGCCCGAGACTACGAATCTCCGTGGCCTTCGAGACAGGGCAATACTTGAACTCCTTTTTTCAACAGGTTTGCGGGTGTCGGAGCTTTGCTCGCTCGACCGTGAAGACATTGATATCAAGAAAGATGATTTCTCTGTACGCGGAAAGGGCGGCAAGGTGCGTCTCGTATTTCTTTCGCCTGCGGCTCGGGATTCTCTTCGCGCGTACCTCGCCAAGAGAGGCGATATCGAAACCGCGCTTGTTATTCCTCACGCCAGATGTGCCCCTGTGTCAGAAGGAAGCAGACTGACGACCCGTTCAGTAGAGCGGCTCGTAGCGCACTATGCTCGAAAAGCAGGAATTACAGGACGGATTACACCACATGGGCTCCGCCATGCATATGCCACAGATCTATTAGAGAATGGAGCGGATATTCGTTCCGTGCAGGCCCTCCTTGGCCACGCGAGTATCACAACGACGCAGATATATACTCATGTGACAGATCGCAGTTTGAAAGAGGTATATAAGACATTTCATGGAAAACGGCGGAACGGTAAAGGACAACATAGTTGAGTTATCCACAGACGTGTCCTTGACGCAAATTCTATAGGACAGGTACAATGTCTATCAGACAGTATCAATCATAGTTCCTTAACAATTCTCTAAAGGACATGAGGGGTAACAATACCTTCTCAATTGGCCCATCGGGGCTCCTCAATCTAAGGTCCGCGTAATTATCGGAGATAATATACTCCAATGTAATACGCAAAGTCTTCGCTGTTCTTTTTTTTGAACCGGATAAACACTTTGACCGGTTTCAGTAAAAGGCCGCACAGAAAGCGCTTGAATCATCGAACGCTTCCCGTGCGGCCTTTACTATTGGTTCTCTGGTAGTTTCACCCGAAACATTGAATGCAATGTTTCAGATGAAACCCTATCTAACATGGTATTTTCGTCTAATTTCTCCAATTTCCTGCTCCTCAAGCCTAGTCTTTCTCTCTTTTCCTTTGCTAGAAAGTCCCTCAAGTTGATCACTAGGCAGTTTTGCAAGTTGTTCTGTCCGACTTTTTAAATATTCTCCATTATTTCGTTCGGGATCATCTAGAACCTCCTCCATCAGGGCGTTTAGTATTTGTCCGACAATCGGTCCTGGCGGCGCACCTATTATTTTCATTATATCTTGGCCGTCAATTTTCAACATGGCGACCGAAATTGGCGCCCGCACAGCCTCTTCAATCATCGACTCATATTTTCGCAACCGGTATGGAGTTTCCTTTGGTCTCCCCATTCCAATCCTGTCACATGCACGAATGCTCATAAGGTCCCAAATGAGATCGGTGCCAACATTCCTAACCGTCCTGCGAACAGCAGAAAGCGTTATTTTCTCTATATCGCTGAAAAAAAGATGATAGCGGACGAGTTTTGTAACCTGCTCGGTAGTTTCATATGAAAACTTGAGTCTCTCAAGTATCTTTGAAGTCATCCTTGCACCGACAACATCATGACCGTAAAAGGTCCAGTCGTTCTTTTCATTACTCCACTGACGAGTCTTCGGTTTCCCAACATCATGGAGCAAGGCGCCTATTCGCACATGCACCGCCCATTTCCTTGTGGCTGAATGATCGAGAGCTTTAAGATTGTGCGTCCAGACATCATATATGTGGTCTCCGTTCTGCTCACAGCCAATCCCGTCCTCGAGTTCTGGTATGATATGCTTAAAAATTCCAAGACGGTGCGATATATCAATACCCCGTGCGGGAGATTCTGACATAACGATTTTTACAAATTCGTCTCGAATTCTTTCACGTGAAACATGATCAAGAAGTGTTTCCTGTGAAATGATAGCGTCTTGTGTTGCAGATTCAATAACGAAATTGAGCTCGTTCGCGATTCGAATTGCACGAAGCATCCGTAGGGCGTCTTCGCCAAATCGCTCGTTCGGGTCCCCAACCGCCTTAAGGACACCGTTTTGTATGCCATCTTGTCCTTTATGCGGGTCTATAAGGTGTCCTTTAGACGGATCATATGCAATGGCATTGATCGTAAAGTCACGCCGCCTTAAATCGTCTTCTAGCGTGTTTGCGAAGGTTACCGAGTCTGGATGTCGAAAGTCGCTGTACTTCGCTTCCAGCCGAAACGGCGTAACTTCAACTACCTTTAGTCGCGCATCTTGAGTCTCCTCGTTCACAACTCCAACCGTGCCGTATTTGTTCTCATAGTGACTGTGCGGAAAGAGTTTTTGAATTTGGTCAGGTATCGCGTTTGTGGTGACATCCCAATCCTTAGGTTCTTTCCCCATAATGAGGTCGCGCACGCAACCACCCACCAAGTAGGCCTCAAAACCGGCCCTCTGGAGTATTTCCGTTACATTCAAAACCTCCACAGGGAGATTAAATTGCGATTTTATTTCCATAATTTCCTGTGCACCCGCCAGGACTCGAACCTGGAATGACAGTTCCGAAGACTGTAGTGATATCCATTTCACCACGGGTGCAGATATGGCAATAGTATATATGATTCGGTTCCTATTAGCACTTTTTCCTGTTGCGCCACTCTACACCAACAGCTATACTGATATGTAAAATTGCGGGTATAGTTTAGTGGTATGACGGCTCCTTGCCATGGAGCAGACGGGAGTTCGATTCTCCCTACCCGCACCAATGAGCCGCGATAGCGGCTTTTTGGGGCGGGCAGAGCACGCAAACTGCTTTGCGTGCATGGAGAATCGAAAGCCGGAGCCTTGTTGCGAGCGGGGCTCGCAACGGCGAGGCCGGGGAGGAAGTTCTTATCGAGGACGAGCGCGTAGCGCGACGGACGAGATTAGAAACTTGACCCCGATTCTCCCTACCCGCACCGAAAGAAAAAAATGCACATTTCACGCGAAACCATCAGACGTATGTTTCTTAAGAAACACCCAAGTAAGTAGCGCAATCAACTCAGGCCATTATCCGTCTCCTGAAAATTCACGATAATCTGTGGATAACTTGGTGGATACAGTGGATAAAGGACATCAATAAGCCAAAGAGATGGCCATATATAACATGTTTGATTTATCAGACAAGGAGATAGGGAAGCGCGGAGAGAATATTGCATGCTCTCACTATCGCGCTCTCGGAAATACTATTTGTACTCAAAATTTCTCAAGGAAATATGGGGAAATTGACATCGTCGCTATCAAAGGCAATTTACTTCGGTTCATCGAGGTGAAGACTTCATTTAGGAAGAATTGCGATGCGCTTACACCTGATGTCCGTATTGATTACAAAAAACGGCGCAATTTGCCACGCATCATTGATGCGTACCTGTCCGAGAACAATGTCCCAGAAAATGTCCTTTACCAGATAGACATTGCCATTGTGTATTTGTCGGATGATAATGGAGAATCGACAGTCGAGCTCCTAGAAAATGTCGAGCTTTAATGATAGCGTGGGATATATCGCGCGAATGACCGCAGATTGTAGTATGGCGGCAATGACGGTTTGTTTAGATGGCGTGGGGGATCGGGCCGTGGTGTAACGGCTAACATGCCTGTTTTGGGTACAGGTGACTCCGGGTTCGAATCCCGGCGGCCCGAACGAAGCGAAGCGTAGTGAGGGACGAAGCAGGCAAACTACTTTGCCTGCGGCGGGGTCAGAAATGTGATATAGTGATGCCGCATCACGCGGCATATCGAGTTTTGTATCGGGGTGTAGTACAGGGGTAGTATACACGCTTCGGGTGCGTGAGACCCGAGTTCGATTCTCGGCACCCCGACACAGGGCTCGATTTGTAGTTGTCACGGGCCGTAGTATACCGGCAGTACGCATGCATGGGGTGCATGTAGACCGGGTTCGATTCCCGGCGGCCCGAACGAAGCGAAGCGTAGTGAGTGGGGCCAAAGGTGTCAGGGGCCAAAGGTGTCAGGCCAAAGGCCAAAGGTGTCAGGAACCTTTGTTCTTGGATGCCAAAGGTGTCAGGAACCTTTGTTCTTGATATACTAGAGATATGGGAAGAGCTTTGCGTACGGATGTTGGCGATATTGTATACCACTGCCTAAACAGAGCAAACGCTCGTTCTTTAATATTTAAAAACAAAGAGGATTACGAATTGTTTGAAAGCATTCTAGAGGATGCGGTAGAGAAATACGACATGAGGCTACTTGCATACTGTCTAATGCCCAATCACTTTCATCTTGTATTGTATCCAAAGAAGGACGGAGATCTATCTAAATTCATGAATTGGCTCACGCTTACACATACTCAAAGATGGCATGCAGTTATGGGAACCACAGGTCAAGGCCACCTTTATCAAGGGAGGTACAAATCATTTATCTGTCACGAAGATGTTCATTTCTTGTCATTGGTTCGTTATGTGGAGAGAAACGCAAAGAAGGCCAATCTTGTGAAGAAAACAGAAAACTGGAGATGGTCGAGTGTGTGGAGGAGAGAAAGTGGTACCGTCAAACAGAAGAAGATCCTTGCCCCATGGCCAATTGATAGACCCAATGATTATCTGGGGTGGTTAAATGAGGCACAGAGTGAAGACGAGGAGTCTGCTCTTGAAAGGGCAGAACAGCGAGGTCAACCCAATGGACAGAGAAGATCGTGAGTAAGTTTGGATTACAAACAACGATTAGAAGTCGTGGCAGACAAAGGATACGAATCAAAGGTTCCTGACACCTTTGACTCACTTCGGCGCGGATGGCGTGGACGGCAGCAGGTGGGGGCCCGACGATCGCGCTGGCGATATCGGCGTTTCTCTTTCCCGCAGATTGTAACTTTGATTTTTGTTACTTGATTCTTTGAGGTCAAAGGGTCACAAAGGGTCAAAGGGGTCAAAGGTGTCAGGAACCTTTGTTCTTGATATACTAGAGACATG
This sequence comes from uncultured Candidatus Saccharibacteria bacterium, assembly GCA_964586635.1. Classification (GTDB taxonomy): domain Bacteria; phylum Patescibacteriota; class Minisyncoccia; order Phycocordibacterales; family CAZPGN01; genus CAZPGN01. The sequence continues at coordinate 33,798 of CAZPGN010000005.1, forward strand.
GGAAGAGCTTTGCGTACGGATGTTGGCGATATTGTATACCACTGCCTAAACAGAGCAAACGCTCGTTCTTTAATATTTAAAAACAAAGAGGATTACGAATTGTTTGAAAGCATTCTAGAGGATGCGGTAGAGAAATACGACATGAGGCTACTTGCATACTGTCTAATGCCCAATCACTTTCATCTTGTATTGTATCCAAAGAAGGACGGAGATCTATCTAAATTCATGAATTGGCTCACGCTTACACATACTCAAAGATGGCATGCAGTTATGGGAACCACAGGTCAAGGCCACCTTTATCAAGGGAGGTACAAATCATTTATCTGTCACGAAGATGTTCATTTCTTGTCATTGGTTCGTTATGTGGAGAGAAACGCAAAGAAGGCCAATCTTGTGAAGAAAACAGAAAACTGGAGATGGTCGAGTGTGTGGAGGAGAGAAAGTGGTACCGTCAAACAGAAGAAGATCCTTGCCCCATGGCCAATTGATAGACCCAATGATTATCTGGGGTGGTTAAATGAGGCACAGAGTGAAGACGAGGAGTCTGCTCTTGAAAGGGCAGAACAGCGAGGTCAACCCAATGGACAGAGAAGATCGTGAGTAAGTTTGGATTACAAACAACGATTAGAAGTCGTGGCAGACAAAGGATACGAATCAAAGGTTCCTGACACCTTTGACTCCTGACACCTTTGACCTAAGTGACTGTCACAATTTACCAATTTACACCATTTACCCATATCGGCGGGACAAAAGCGACGAGTTCCCGCGCGGAAAAGGCAACATGCTGTCTTTGACTGGCCTCAGAAAGATAAGTTGATACAATAATAAGCATGAGGAAATACATTTTTTTAGCCGCCGTTGTTTTGCTCGGCATTGCGGTTTATTATTCGTTCCTGCCGCAAAAAATGACGGAACAGCTCGAGGGGGCGGTTTCGGTCTCCGCGCCCGTAGTCGGGGAGAAGGAGGCAGTTGTTTCCCCAGCCGCGGCAAGCGCTTGGTGGAAGCCGAAAGCGGGTATTCTCTGGCAGATACAGTTTGCCAAGCCGCCGATAGATACGGCGGCGAACCCCGAACTCTTCGATGTCGATTTGTACGACACGCCGCAGAGTGTCATCGACGAACTTCACAAGAGAGGGCAGAGAGTTATCTGTTACATCAACATGGGCGCCTGGGAAAATTGGCGAGAAGATAAGGGTGATTATCCGGCCGCGGTGCTTGGGAAAGATTATCAGGGCTGGCCGGGAGAAAAGTGGGTGGATATTCGGGCCATAGATTCACTCGCGCCGATTCTGCGAAGACGGATGGATTTGTGCAAATCTAAGGGTTTTGACGGCGTCGAGCCGGACAACGTAAATGGCTACCAGAATGATACGGGGTTTCCTTTGACGGCCGATGATCAGTTAAAGTTTAATAGATTTATTGCTAACGAAGCGCACAAGCGCGGGCTTGCAATCGGACTCAAGAATGACAACGAACAAGTTGGCGAATTGGTTGATTCGTTCGATTGGGTGGTGACGGAAGGATGCGCGAGCGATGGGTGGTGCTATGACATGAAGCCGTTTCTTGATAAGGGGAAACCTGTTCTCCAGATCGAATATACGGATACCGATATCAAGTTTCAGAATGTTTGTGGCGGGTACGTTCGCGACGGCTTCAGCCCGATCCTCAAAAATCGCGAACTTGACGGATGGGTCGAGCAGTGTAAAAAATGAAGGTCAAAGTGTCCTGACACCTTTGACCCTTTGATCCAAGGAAACAGTGTCCAACGTACGTGTGTGTACGACGACTATCTTAGGTCGAGAAAATCTTGCGCAGCAATATCGATATCGCGCAATATCTTGCGTAGTGTCCCGGTCGAGATGTCTTTGCCAGGATGCATCGCAATAACTGTTCGTCTTCCATCCGGATGATGGAGTATCTTATGACTGGTTGCGTGATGACGTTTTTCGACAAAACCGATTTTTAAAAGTATCGCAACAAGCTCGCGATCTTTTATCGGAGAAAGCTTAGGCATACGCCGGTAACGTGACGGTTTCGATGGACTCGATACTGCGATCAAGAGGTATATCTTCTCCTTCTTCGATGAGGGATTTGATATAAAGGTCGAGTGCTTCGTGGAGTTTTGCTCGAGCCATTTCGATAGTTTCCCAGCCCCATGTATGGCAGCCTGGCAACAGGGGAACAAACGCGCGGTAGGTACCGTCTTCGTCTTGCTCGATAATAGTGCGAAATGTATATGTGGTTGTCATATCCTCACATTATCACGACGAATAGCTGGCAACAATCTTCTTTACGCTTTAGTAAGTGAGAGGGTAAATGGGGACAGCGAACCGCCACCATTAACCTTAACTGTTTCTTGTTAGCAAAAGTGCCACTCGTGAGAGTGGCACCAGTCGGTGGTCTGCTGGCGATCGCTGCTACAGCGATCGAATGTACCCGCCGAACAGGTACATTCCAAAAACTATACCCCAGAATACAAGTGCGACGAGAGACATCAAGCCGAGGAGAGCCGCAACCATGAGCCAGCCCTCCTTTTTTATTTCATTGGTTATCATGGCCGGATCGACCGGCGGCGGTGTTGGCATCGCTGGATCAAACACATCCCCAACCGAATTCTCGCGTGGGAGCAATTGGGGCTCTTTGTATATCCACACGAAATGGAACATTACCGTACCCTCCCCAAGAATCTAGTCTCTGTTTCCAAATGATATGGTAACATATATTTAAGTAATGTCAATTAGTTGTGGTAGAGTAAATGCGGGAAGCTATCATTTACCATTTATTGGTCTGATGTGCATAAATCGTCAAGCGGTTCTTGTTAGTGTGTTAATATAAATAAGGTCGATTGTACAATGTTTCGAATTCTTCATGAAGAAAACTAATATCGAGTGGACAGCAATGCTTCTCCTTGTGATCGGGGGACTCAACTGGGGCCTCGTCGGTCTTTTTGACACCAATGTGCTCTTGTCGTTGCTTGGCTCGAGCGAAATGGCGCTCCGCATCGCATATGTGCTCGTTGGCATAGCGGCTATTTATGCGATACCGATGCTTGATCACAGCAAGAAGCGATAACTGAAGTCGCTTTTCACGCAAAAGGCCTCTGCCGTCTTTCGGGGCAGGGGCCTTTGTGTTCTATCCTATTGGCGCAGAAATTGGCGGAGGAGGCGGTATGTCATTGGCGCGTGATGGAATCGAGCAACGCCTGGCGTTCTGTCAAAAAGTCGGTTGCGTGAAATGCGTCAAAGTGGTCATCTAGATTGCTCTGCAAAAAAGTTTCGAGCGAGATGCCAATGTGCGCGCGCATGCTTCTGTTAATGTGAGAGAGGGTTATCGCGCGCAAATCCTTTCCGTCTGTTGTATCTGCGGCCGTACTGGTAACGATAAGTCCGATAAGCGCGCCATCGGTTAGATCAATGACAGCTCCTCCCGAGGAACCACCTTGCGCCAATATGTTGCCACCGAGCGAAATGAGATCGATGGCATCAGGTTTTGCGTCGTCAAAATAGTAACCCCGCAGGACAGTCGTCACGGTCGATACCTGATAGAGCCCTATTTGTGAAGTAATGCCCCCCACGAGTTCAGCGGGATATGATGCGAGGAGCACCTTGTTAACTTCCGGTAAAACATCAGTCATCGTGCGGAAAGCGACTCGCGGGATTGCTGGCGGAAGCGGGGCGCTTTCATTCAAGACGGTGCCTATTTGAATGAGCGCCCAATCGTTTTCGCCAGTGCCGGTCGGAGCGGCCTCATTTATGTTATTCTGATTCGCTCGTATCCATGATGGCGGAAGATATAGTAACTTGGCTTCGTATGTTGGTCGTGCAGGATTTCCCGTGCGCACGACACACGAAACTCGATCGTTCAAAAGAAGATACTGGGCGACATGCGCGTTCGTAAGGATGACGCCGCGTGAATCAATGACGACCCCGCTTCCCGTGATGGGTCGGAAAAAATCGCCGCGCTTTGTCGTGCATAGAATATTGACTACTGCGGGGCGAATAGCGATGTTGACTTGGCTTGTAGGAAGAAAAGAAGGAAGGGTTTCTGGACTCGTTTGTGGTGATTCGATGATAATGTCAGGTATTTTCAGGAGAGAAGAGGGTGGCGTGAATATCTGTGCTGATTCTCGAGCAGGTTCGTTTGCGCTTTCGAATACACGCGTCGAGGAAGCGGGGAGCATGTCCGGAAAGGGAACTGGTCGGATTTCCGAAGCACTTTCGATTTCTGTTACAGATTCGCTCCCTGGCTCCTTCGGCGTCGGCATACTCTCGAAAGTAGTTGGCGATGGTTTTGGAGATGTCGCCATAATGATGCCAAGGGCAATAAAAGCGGCGACGACAACGATCGATTGTAGCAGAGATTTGATCACCATATCATTATATGAATTCTCGGCGATTGCGAAACAGCATGAGCATGTTAGGATAACACAAGGTCGGTCGAAATTGTAAGCAATAATGACCGGGAGCATATACGTATGCACAAATGCGATAGTTGTGGGAAACAGTCTCCGGAAGCCGGAGTTTGTTGCGCCGCCCCTCTTCAACCGTCAGAGTCGACCGTTGATGAAAATACAGCATGGAAAGATGCTGACAGGGAAGCAACGGCAAACGACACAGACGAGTCCGAAAAAAAGACCGTGTGACCAACTCGGCGATGAAAACAATATTAAACAGTCGTCTCGTTGTCGGGGCGACTGTTTTTTGTTAGTATCCGATCGCGAGAGCGTGCGGGATTAGTTTAGTGGCAAAACATCAGTTTTCCAAACTGATGTCACCGGTTCGATTCCGGTATCCCGCACCAAGATAAGAAGGAAAACGGAATCTTTTGTTGTGGCGATGGCGCCATATGGTGTTCTTCACGCATAGTAACGAATGATGGCAACGCGGTGTTACAATACCTACCATGATAGCGCGCGAGAAACTGCGTGGAATACGCACATGGGTTGAGATCGACAAGACTGCGATCGCCCATAATTACGAGCTTTTTCGTCGTATTCTAGCGGGAAAAACCAAGCTAATGGCTGTGGCAAAATCGAATGCATACGGCCACGACATGCGCAAGTTCGTTGCTATAATGGCACGGCTTGGAGTTGATTGGATAGGCGTTGATTCGATTATGGAAGCAAACGCGATCCGCACAAGCGGAGTTCTGGTTCCCACCCTCGTGCTTGGGCATACGCGGCCGGAGAGATACGCTGACGCACTCCGTCACAATGTTAGCATTACGGTTTCCAGCCTTCATGCGCTCAAGGAGGCCGCGAATTTTTCAAACGGGAACCACCCTCTTGCGATACACTTGAAAATAGACAGCGGAATGCATCGGCAGGGTATTGGCGTGGACGAATTGGAAGAAGCGATAACGATTCTCGCAAAAGAGGGAAGGGGAATTCTGCTTGAGGGCGTATATACACACTTTGCCGGCGCAAAAGATGCGACGGAGCGGGAGGGCACGGTGCGGCAGATCGGAGTATTTAATGAAGCATGCGACTCTCTTCACCGCGCGGGTTTTGAATTCATGCGACACGCCGCGGCGACATCCGGCGCGCTCCAGTTTCCTGAAGCGCATTTTGATATGGTTCGTATCGGTATCGGACTCTACGGATTGTGGCCATCTGCATCGCTTCGAACGACATTTGAAAATGAGATGCCGCTCCGACCGGCGCTTTCATGGAAGACCATTATAGGTGAATTGAAGCGCGTGCAAAAGGGCGAGGGTATTGGTTATGACCATACGGAAATCCTCACTCGGGACAGTGTGCTTGCGGTATGTCCAATCGGATATTGGCACGGATACCCTCGCATTCTTTCGGGGAAAGGGGAAGTGGTTGTGCGGAATAAAAAAGCTCGCGTTATCGGGCGCGTTTCGATGGATATGATCTCGATTGACGTGACGGATATAGCGGATGTTGCAGAAGACGATGAAGTAACTCTTCTTGGTGGCGCCATAAGCGCAGACCAGATTGCCCATGCGGCAGAAACTATCAATTATGAGATAGTCACGCGTATTAATCCGCTCATCAAGCGCTTCTACTAAGGTTGAATCTTGACTAGCCGCAGCCACAGTGGTTGGTGAGGCGGTTGTAAATTGAATTGGGATGGCGGATGCACACTGCGTTCAGGCATCCGAGCGGCGTGGTGCACAGCGAGCTGAAAGGCCCGCAATCTGGAATTGGTATGGGCGGGGTCGGCGGCGTGGTGGGTATTAGCTTTAGCCCCGCATTGCAGGTCGGTGAAAACAGAACAATGCCGGGGGAGGCCGCTCCAGTGTTTTTGTAACACAGTGGCGGGGCAGTAACCCAGCGAGACGAAAGACCGGTGATGAACGAGCCGAACTGTGCATGCGCCGTTTCGGGAAGAAACAGCGCAAAAAATCTCTCAAGAAATGCAGACACACGTTCTCGGCGCTTCATGGGAAGAAATGAGTTGTATAAATTATCGCGTGCGGCGGCGCCCTCTATTTTGGTCAAGATGCCGGCGCCAGTATTAAATGCGATAAAGGTGTCTAGAAATGCAATAATATCCGCTTCGGTTTGAAAAGCATAACGACTGCCTTGCTCTATATAGTTTGACCTTTCAATGACCGCATCTTGCCACTTTTCAAGCGCGGCACGGTAATATTCCGGATATTGTTCTTCAAAGGAGAGAAAAAGATTTTGCGCGCCTGGATTTCGCGATGGACTTGCCGCTGTGGTGTTATTTGTGCTCGCAGATGGGGTGATTGATATTTCGGGACCCCGCGATGGCGAATCGTCGGTCGTCTCACTCGATTCCGTAATATCTGGATCAAAAATGATCGACGAGAGCACTTCAGAAAAGTCCTGATCTGTCGAAATTTCTTGGGCGAGGATGACCGGGCTATTCTCATCCGCACCGGCGGGTCGTTCATGTCTAATAAATACCGAAAGCAAAAAAAAGGTGAAACCCGCAAGTATGACGCCACTGTACGCCGCGATTTTTCTCATTAGAGGGCGCTAAGAAAGATGCTTTTTTACGCGCGAGATAATTTCGGAGAGAGAAAAATTCGCTTTGATCATGAAGTCTATCGCGCCGCTCGACATCGCGCGGTCGATATCCTCTTTCTGGTCTAGATTAGTCAGAACAATAACAGGAATTTCTGCGGTTTTTGGTTCCTTCTTGATTTTCTCAAGTATTTCGAACCCGTTAATATCCGGCAGAATAAGGTCTAAGATAATGAGGTCGGGGACTGATTTCTCAAGGATAGACGAACTTTCCTTGCCGTCAGTTGCACCCTCGACAATGAAGCCCTCCGTTTTAAGTTTCTCGACAAGTAGTTCGCGCAGGAAGGTGTCATCTTCGATAACGAGTACGGTGTGATTTCGGATGGGTGCGGCGCGCGTGCCCTGACCGTCCTCTGTGTTTTTATTTGCATTTGTTGTTTCCATATGGAGCGTGTTGGTTATCTTTTCTAATACCTCTGTCGGGTCGAATGTCGTTTTGATAAGAAAATCTGCGACACCGAGCGCTTTTGCCCGTTCGATCTCGACCGGCTGTCCAGAATTCGAGATGATGATGACGGGTATATCCGCAATGGATGGGTCTGCACGCTTCTCTTCAAGCACCTCCATGCCGTTTTTTTGAGGCATGATGATATCGAGTAGAACTAGGTCTGGCTTGTTGGCGCGGAGCATTTCGAGCGCTTCAACGCCGTTCCCGGCCTCAAGCGTGCGATAGCCGGAACTAGACAGTTTTTCGACAAGGATGCTTCGAAGCGCCGTATCGTCTTCAACGATGAGAATTGTTTTACCGTTTTGCATATTCGGGTATCCGTTTAGGGTCGCGCGGCATACGTACTGTGAATTCACTGCCGCTCTGTACCGTCGATTGTACCGTTATGCTCCCGCCATGTCTAGCGACAATGTTCTTAACAATGAACAAGCCGAGTCCCGTACCCTCATTTCTCTCTCGTTTGGCGTTTGTTCCACGGAAGAATTTCGTGAAAAGCTTTGCTTGTTCGTCTTCGCGGATGCCGATGCCGGTATCTCGGATGGCTATCGCGATGTTGTCAGGTTCCTCGGTGACGCTAAGACTGACGCTTCCGCCTGAAGGTGTGTAGTGTATGGCATTTTCGAGGAGGTTGCGTAGGGCAAGGGACATTTTTTCGCGGTCAAAATAAAGCAGATGTGGTACATGTTCAGTCGGGGTGACGAGGGAGACTCGCTTCTCTTTCGAGAGCGTTTCAAATTCAGGCACAATCTCGCGGATTAGGGTCATCAAGTCGCCCTCTCGGATATCGTAGCCGAACTGACCTTCTTCGATATGCGCTGTATCAAGTAGGTCGTTTACCAGCCGTATCATTCGTTCGTTCGTCTGGTTGGCACGGCTGATGGCCTCGAACTCTTTTTTATTGATGCGGCCTGAATCTCCCTCAAGCATGAGTGAAAATGTCCACTTAATAACCGATAATGGGGTGCGAAGTCGATGTCCCGCCACTGTGATAAACTCGCTTTTGCTTCGCGAGACTTGCTTCTCCTTTGAGATGTCGCGAACGACTTTAATAAAGTGATCCTCCGCGTCCGCGCCCGAGAGGCGAATTGTCGTGACCTCGAGTTCGCGGCGATATGGGTAATCGACGACAACTTCGTTAATTGCCAGAGCGGCGCCGTCACTGCGACCGTGTCGCGCTGTATCCTCGTGCATCGATGCCGAAATGACCGGGAATGTAATTGCAACGAGAGCGGCAAGCGAGGCGTTTTTGTTGTCGCTCGGGGTAATTTGCTTTCCGATAACAACCTCGCGGCGGATATCAAACATGAGGAGAGCGGCACGATTGAGCTGAAGCACTCGGAAGTTTGCATCGTACTCTATAAGCGCTTCGGCGAGATTTTCGATGATCTGTTCCCCCTCTTCTTTTTCACGGCGGAGCGCCTCCGTGCGCGATTCTACTCGTTGATTGAGCTCCGTATTAAGCGCGGTCAGGTCGCCAGAAAGGCGTTTTAAAACTTCGCGTTGATGTTCTGCGTGCACGATGCCCGCAATGAGAAAACTCCCGACAGCCGCAAACGCAAGAAAGATGACAGTTTTTCCTGCTATGCCGAATACGATGTTGGCCGTTAAAAATATGTCTGCGAAGAGGAGTCCCGCTATGACAATGATGGCAGTGCTCGCAATAGCAGTTACTACGAGGCGCGCGTTGAACAAATGATGCCTCGCGATCGAGTAAGAAATAAAGGCCACCCAACCAAGAGTTACGATGCCTGCCATCCAATAAAGTTCGTAGAACCCAAGATATGGGAGAATAATATCAGTGAGTACAGGGGGAATCACCCCGATCGCAGTTCCCCCGAGGATGTATGAGAGATGACGCTTCACTGTTGCATCTTCCGTGTGTTGTATCTTTCGATACAGGATGAAGAAGCCGCTTGTCAGGAATACGAAAAAGTGAATATAGAAAATCGGTCCGACGCTGAAGAATAGGTCGGCATAGCGATCAAGTGATGCGCGAGCAAGGAAACCGCTGTCAATAATGATGAGGTCGGTGAAGAAATATGCATAAAGAAAGAGAAGTTCGAGCGTTGTAAGCCATAGAACGGTATATTTCTTTGGATGTTCTTCGCGTGGGATAAGTATAGTGAAGTAATAGAACGATACCGCGATGAGGCCTGCCAAGAGATGGTTCCACTCATTCCAGAATACAAGCCAGCGCGGGCTTGTGGCATAAAAGTACATGCCAAGACCAAGCGCCCAGCCGGCGGCGCAGTATGCAACGACAGCATACGCGCGCGTTGAAGCTGTTTTGGTACCGAGCATCATGACTGACGCAAATGTGATGAAAACAAATGCCGCCGCCCAGTTCAGTATTGAGATGTAGATACCTTCGGTCATGATGAGGGCGTCGAATTTTCTAACTGTGCGGTGGTACGCGCGGGAGGGAGAGTGAGTGTGACGGTTGTGCCAGCCCCGGGCCGCGATGTGATCGTCATATCGCCGCCATGGCGGTTCATGATGTGTTTCATGATGAAGAGCGAGAGCCCAGTTCCTTCAGTATGAATTTTTACCGCCTGCTCTGTTCGGAAGAATTTTGAGAACATGCGACCTTGATCTTGTTCGGGTATGCCGATACCAGTATCGATGATGTCGATGCGAACTGCACCGCCACCCTCGCGCGCAACCATTGCGGTTACCGAGCCGCCCGAGATGTTGTAGAGAATGGCATTTTGCACTGCATTATCAAGCACATAACGCAATTTTGCCGCATCTCCCGTAATGCTTGGAACCTCGCTATCGGGTGGAATAAATCGGAGCACCACCTTTTTGCTCGAAGCGATGGGTGCGAAATCATGTAGCGCGTCTTTTGTCATTGATACCGTGTCGATGTCGGTGAATTCATATTCCTCATTTCCACTGTCAATGCGCGATACTCTCAAAAGGTCGTTTACGAGTGAAATAAGTCGTTCATTCGTCACATCAGCGCGTCGGATCATTGTACGCTGGCGTTTCGTCATCGGGCCAAGGTCACCGAGCTTCAGAAGGTCGAGAGTCCACTTGATGATGGATAACGGCGTGCGTAATTGATGCGCCGCGATGGAAATAAACTCCGTTTTGCTCCGCGCGATGATTTTTTCTCGTGTGACATCGCGCAGTACGCGCATTGAGCCGCGACCGAGGGGGATCGAAGCCACCTCAAGCTCGCGCGGTATCGGTTTGGCGATGCGCATTTCGGAAACGGTCGACAGCGCCGTATTCTCGACTTGCGATAAGAGGAGGCGCTCCTGTGGTGCGAGAGAGAGATGTTCCTTGCCGACGATAGTCTGTCGTCCTACACCGAGCAGAAGTTCCGCCGCGACATTCATTCGTTTTACCATTCCGGCCCCTGCATATTCAATAATTCCACTTTGGAGATTTTCAATGACTGTTGAGGTGTGTTGCGCGGCTCTGCCGAGTTCTTGGGTTCGTTCGTAAACGATGCCCTCAAGATTTTTGTTAAGCGCGGCAAGCTCGGCCGTTAGCGTATCGAGTTCGTTGCGCTGTCGTTCACCCTTGAGGACATTGTAGACAAACGCGGCTCCCGCGGCTACGAATGCAAGGAATACTGCAATTTGAGCAAGCAGTGCGAACGATTCCTCCGCAAAGAAAACATTAGCAAGTAGGATGATGAGGGTGGCAAGTACGCCAACCTCCGCAAAGAATAAACGCAGATTGCCAATCCGATAGCGAACAATTGTTGCGGTCGACGCGATCGCCCATCCAAGGGCGAAGAATGGTCCGAGCCAATTCGGCGTAATAATTCCGACCAAGCGAGGCACGACGAACGCAAGTATCGCCGGGGCCCCCATGAGCGCAAAAACCCTGAATGTCGATTCGACCATGTGCGGCGGGTCATTTGGATAATGAACCCCTCGTTTTTTTGCAAGAAAATAGACCGACAAAAGCACGAGAACAAGAATCTGTAGATGATGCAAAAGGCCTATTGGGCCGAGCGACCATTCCCGATCAAATACTGAAGTGCCCACAAATATGGCGTTCTGTGTGATAAGAGTACTGCCGAGGTACGCATAGATAATAAACGGTTCCAGCGCGGCGAGTGCGATGAGGATATTTTTCTTTGGCCATGTTTCGGAGCCGATGAGATAGGTGAATAATGCGGCGAGTAGAACGACGCCGTGTCCACCAAAATAATTAGTATATCGTATCCAAAATGTTGCGGCATCGGCAGTGGGTGCCGCATAGAAACCGCCAACCGAAATTGCCCATGCGGTCGCCACGGCGAATGTCGCCGCGAGTACCCGTGTCGAACGGCGCTTCTCCGCAAAAAAAAGAACGACAGTATGGCTTGCAAGAATCGCCGCCGCGACCCAAATGAGAATAGGCAAAACACCCGCTTGGCGCAGGGGTGCAAGCGATACACTTAGCGAGGATGAGATTTCAGCAACAAAAATATTCCCAAAAAGAAGAGCTAAGAGAATGAATACGAAAATTTGACTTGCAAGCAGTCGAAGATTCAATTTGCCATAGCGCAGAATTGAGACGGCTGCTGTCGCCACCCAGAAGAGCACCGTGAGGGGGCTTGTCCAGAGATATGTAAAGTGGCCAAACATGGGAAGCACGACGCCTGTGAGTCCCCCGAGCGAAAAGCCGATGGCGGATGTGATGGTTATGAGGAGGATATGACTTGCCTCTGGCGCGCCGCGCCGCGCGCGGTAGTGCGAAAGAAGAAGATAGAAAGAGAGTATCGTGAGGCCGATAAAATGGACATAGAATATCCACGCATACCCTCCGAGTTCCCATCCGCGGTCAAGGATACCATTGACGAACGCGGGCCCGATCACGGCATCCGAGAAGAGGTATGTCGCAATGAGGCCCATCTCGGCGATTGCAATGACGAGCATCGCTATGCGCCGTGGCATACGGCCTCGTGCGACAACATACGCGAAATAGAAGAACGAAATAGCGATCAGATTTCCAAAAGAATGGTTAATGCGGTTCAGGAGTGTTACCAGCGCGGGATCGGAGAAAAAATAGTAGAAGCCAAGCCCTACTCCCCATAGAGAAACGGCAATAGTGCTCGCCGCGTAGATGCGCGATGACGCCCGCATACTGCTCGTCAGAATTAGCGCGCCGAAGGCCCCAACGACAAGCGCGGCAACCCAAACAAGTATCGAATATATGGAAAGCTCGAATGGTATTCCACCCGTAAGCGCGTCAAATACGAGACCGATCGAGCGGATGATTTCCACAATGAATATATTGAGAAAGAGGATTATCCCGAGCAGGAGGACCGATAGCTCGGCGGCGATAACACGCACATTGAAAAGTCGGTGTCGGAATATCGAGTACGAGACATACGCTATCCAAATGAGCGTAAGCGTTGGCGATATCCAGTAGTAATCAAAATTGCGCGCGAGCGCAACAAATATTACGGCGAGCAGGACGCCCGGTGTAAACGCTATAACTGCTGACCACAGCAGTAACGCATGGCGGCGCCGTTCGGTCGGGTTCGGTTCGGCACGCCATTTCTTGAATAACACAACGAAGCCGCCAAAGAGGAAAAATGCGAAAATGCCGTTAAAGAGAGGCTGCCACAATGGTCCGTAGATGGGGAAACGATTGTATACCGCTTCGCCGACAACAACGCCGTTCATCATGAAATCAGTGCCGAAGTAGACATACAGGAGTAGGGAGTTCAGGGCGATGAAAAGCGCTCTCGTCCGCAGATAGGCATTCCCGTTGTTCGGGTATACGAGCGTGAAGTAAAACCAACTTGTCGCAATGGTAGTGCCTATCCAATAGATGAGTTTGACCGCCAGAAGGAGATTCTTCTCTTCATGCGGGTCGATATAGAGAAAGATGCCGATCGACAGAGCCCACAACGCAGTCCAACCGACATAGCGAGCATAGGCACGGGTGTTTTCAGTGGGGCCACCGCGATATGTTACAAGAGCGAAGAGCCCCATGATTGCCGCCGCAACAAAATTAAGCGCCGAGAATACGGTCAGCATAACATCTCCAGTGTATCGCGTGCGGGCGTTGGCATACAGGGGAAAACTATGAGCGACTGGCGCAAACTAAAACCCCCTGCATGGGGGTTTTAGTTTGCGCCAGTCGCAAATGTTGCTACTTTACCGAATCCTTGAGGGCTTTTGCCGCACGGAACTTCGGCACGCGCATTGCCGGCACCTGAATAGCTTCTCCCGTGCGCGGATTTCGCGCTGTGCGCGCCGCGCGCTCTTTCGCGGAAAAGATACCCAAACCTGCAATGGAAACTTCTTCTCCTCGTTTGAGGGAATCTGTGATAGACGTAATCACAGTTTCCACAGCTTCTTCGGCAGAAACTTTTGTCCCGCCGAGCTTCTCGTGCACCGCGTCTACGATATGTTGTTTATTCATATAACACTTTCGTTAGTTAACTCGACCTGCCTACCGATCGGCAGGCCCCCGCCAGCGGTCGAAACGCGAGCGGACCACCACATTAGTGTTCGAATACCATTATATAGTAAGCCATTTTGAGCGCAACCGTTTGAGAAAAGTCGCTGTGAACATGCCGCACCGGACTATGGCGGAGTGTTACCGCGCGTATTCAATGATTCGATTTTCCCGTATAACCAATATCTTTATCTCACCCGGGTATTTGAGCTCTTTTTCAATGCGCAATGCCGTATCTCGTGCTATGTGCTGGGCCTCAATGTCGTTTATTTGAGTCGGATTAACGAATATGCGCACTTCGCGGCCCGCGGCTATTGCATATGCTTTTTCAACACCTGGGAACGAGTGTGCGATTTCTTCAAGCTCGGTCAATCGTTTCAGATAATTTTCGACACTGTCGCGACGGGCTCCAGGCCGACCGCCCGAAATAGCGTCTGCCGTCTGAACTATAACGGACTCTAGCGTTTCGTACGGATATTCCTCGTGGTGCGACTGCATTGCTTGAACGATACGCTCCTCGACGCCGAATTTTTGCAGGATGCGCCTGCCGATGTCGACATGTGTCCCAGCGACCTCGTGATCCATCGCTTTGCCAATGTCATGCAGAAGCGCGCCAGTTTTCGCGACTGACACATCCCCACCCAATTCTTCAGCAAGCATGCCCGCGATATGCGCCATTTCAATCGAATGCTGAAGGACATTTTGTCCGTAACTTGTCCTGAAGTGCAGTCTCCCGAGTATTCCGATGAGGCGCGGGTCGAGATTGAACACGCCTGCTTCATAGGCGGCTTGTTCTCCCCTTTCCTTCATTATTTTATTTATCTCTGTGCGTGCCTTCTCAACCATTTCCTCGATGCGGGCGGGTTGAATCCTGCCATCCGCCAGGAGGTTCTCAAGCGCCACTTTTGCAATATGACGGCGAACGGGGTCAAATGCCGATAGCACTATAGAACCGGGCGTATCGTCTATAATCACTTCAACGCCAGAAGCGCGTTCGAATGCCCGAATATTTCTGCCCTCTTTTCCGATAATCTTTCCTTTAAGATCGTCCGAGGGAAGAAGGACTGTTGTCGTCATTATGTCCGATGCTGTTGATGTGGCGAGTCGTTGTATTGCTGTGGAAAGTATATCTTTTGCGCGGCGGTCGAGTTTTTGGACAGCCTCTCGCTCGAGTTTCTTGAGGCGCAGGGTCAAGTCTTCCTCGTGCTCGCGTTCAATATGCGAAATGAGTTCCTGACGCGCCTCTTCGGGCGATAAATTGCTTATCCGTTCCAGTTCGGCGAGTTTTTCTGTTTCAAGTCGATCGGTACGTTCGCGGATCTCCTTTACTTCAGCGACTTTCTGCTTGATTTGCTCAAGTTCGCGGTCGATATCCGACTGACGGCCGTCAAGAAGCTCGTCTTTCTTGATAAGTCGTTCCTCGAGTCGTTTCAGTTCACTTTGTTTTTCCGAAGATTCTCGTTTCGCTGACTCGGCTTCAGCGTCCACTTTTTTCTTCGCGGTATCGAGAATGGCTTGCGCTTCCGATTTTGCGTCAAGCAGAGTTTGCTTGACCGTCATCTCTATGGACCCCTTTTTCCCAAGCGTAACAAGCAGGCGAAGAAAATAACCAAACACGATGCCGCCGAGTCCGATGCTCGCGGCGATAATCAATATAGTTGCCAGTGTCATAGGTGAGCACACGCCCACCCGCGCTCCGAATGTTTATGCGCAATCAGACTGCCTGCCCAAACGGCGGTTGGAATATGTTTGGATCTTGATGGGATATAGTTCTGGGAGGGGAAAGGCGCCTTGCGCGCTGATTAGAGTACGAGTGAGGGTGCGGCGTAACGATTATATATAATAGCACAGCGCCATCATAGCACATGAGTTTCTAAATCAAAATGTTGGCGTCTGGCTTTTGAATAGCGGATTATGTCCGTTTTTGCTTCATTATTTCGTCGATGAGGCCATACTCATTCGCCTCGCTAGCGGTCATGAAGTAATCGCGGTCGGAATCCTTCTCAATCTGGGCGAGAGATTTTCCTGTGCATTTTGAGAGGATTTTATTGAGATTTTCCTTCACGCGCAGAATGTGCTTTGCGGTAATAGCTATGTCGCTTGCCTGGCCTTCAGCACCTCCCATGACCTGGTGGATCATAACCTCGGCATTGGGGAGCGCAGAGCGCTTTCCTTTCGTGCCCGCCGCCAATATAACGGCGGCGGCAGACGCGGCGAGGCCGACACAAATCGTTCGCACATCCGGTTTTACATGCTGTACAGTATCATAGATGGCGAGTGCGGCGGTTACACTGCCTCCGGGCGAATTGATATAGAGCCAAATGTCTTTCTTGGGCTCTTCTGCCTCAAGATGCAGGAGTTGAGCGATAACGATATTCGCCATTTGGTCATTGATAGGGCCGCCGAGAAAAACAATGCGTTCTTTCAAAAGGCGAGAATAAATGTCATATGCCCTCTCGCCGAAGGGCGACTTTTCAATAACGGTTGGTATAAGCATACTTTTATTATACTACATTCCTTCTAAAAAGGCAATTGTTGCCTGGCGCGTGAGAACTTCCACGCCATATCCACGCAGAGACTCTTTTGTGGTCTCTGGGTGCGCGGCGTTTAACTGTTCGACGAAGGCCGAGAGCTCTGATTCGGACGGCACGACGGATTCTTTTTTTGCTATTTCGTCGAGCACAAGATTTATCTTCACTCGTTTTTCCGCCTGGTCGCGATTCTCTGTTTGCAAATCCAATTCAGTCTTTTTTATCTGCGAAAGGTAGTCAACGAACTTGATGCCGAGGCGCTCGACCTCATATTTCATTTCACGCACCATGCGCAGGGACTCGCTCTCGATAAGTATCGCAGGTATTTTGAAGTCGGCTTTTGTCGCGAGCTCGTCGAGGAATGACCCGATTTTTCGGTCGCGTTCGCGCAACTCCCGTTCGCGCTCCATGCCATCTCGAAGTTTCGACTTAAATTCCTCGACAGATGTGAACGAGCCATAACGGGCGATAAACGCATTATCCAGAGCGGGAAGGTCCACATCCTTCGGTTCGATGACGCTGGAATTTTTCTTGGCTTCATCTGCCGTGGCGGAATTGTCTTCTCGGTAAGCATTTTTTCTCATTTCATAGAGCGCCGCATTGAGTTCGTCATTTGAAATTTCACTCGGTGCAATAGTTTCCACGAAAGCCTTATGGGCTATCGCGCGATAATCAGGAAGGGTTATCGCGGGGAGTATCGCAGTGCGAATTGTAAATTCGAGAGGATTGCCTCTCGCGAGTTTGGTAATGCGGATTTCTGGGCGGCCGATGGTGGAAAGTTTATGCTCTGTGATAATGGTGGGATAGAGTTCGTCAATCGCGCGTTGGGCCATTTCCTCTAGGATCGCCGATTCTCCTATCCGTTCCGTCAAAATTTTCTCTGGAATGTGCCCTGAACGAAAGCCGTCAATTGTAACCGAAGATGAAAGATGACGAACAGCCGCCTTGCGGCGTAGTTCAAAATCATCTGATGGAAGAACTCCCGCGATGGAAATCTCGGTTTCGTTTGGGTTTGAAATAGATACGGTGAGCGCCATAAGACGCTCACCGTATCACACTTATGGAGATGAGTAAAGAGAGATTTTCTAGAGCTCGCTCTCGATCGCGCCAATCTCCGCATCAAGCCCATCGAGGTCTGTTGCTGAAAGATCAGCCTCAATGCTCGCGACACCATCGGAGCTTTGCTGAACCAATAGATTCTCGAGCGACGCATCGTCTTGAGCCAGTATTTCCTCGGCTGTTTGTGCCGATTGGCCCGAGGGACGGCTACCTGCGTAATACAAGCCACCAAGCACGAGCACAAGCACGATTATAATTATTCCGAAGAGAGGGCCAACGCCTTGTTGTTGTTCTTGCATAATGGATACAGTAGAAACAATAGATAATTATTCGGCCTCAAGGGTTGAGGTAGAGTTTGCGCTCACCTCGGCGCGAACGCCCGCCTTGATAGATGCGACCACCTGAACAAGAGCTCGATGGCTTTTCTTCAGGCCATCCTTTGCGGTTTCAAGGGCGTCCTTTGCCGCTTGAAATGCCGCCTTTTGGTCCTCCGAATCGAGTGCGGCCTCCGCTGTGGCTCGGATTCCTGCTAGCCCAGCGCCGATCGCCATTCTGTCAGCGCGCGCTTTCTCAAGCAGCGCGCGTGAATCGGAGAGGTCTATATTGCGCTCTTCGAGTTTAACGATGCGCGAGTCTATGCGCTGTTCAAGACGCACGAGACGGTCATGCGCCGCGCTGTAGCGTGTCATCATTCGTTCAATGAATGCTAGCGCTCGTTCGCGTCGCTTCTCCTTCAGCGCCGCCTCACGCTCGGCCTTTTTCGCGTCGCGGGCCGCCGCGAGCTCTTCTCGCTTTTCGGTCGCATTTGCCTTACGTTCGTCGAGTAGAGTCTTGCGCTCCTCGGTCTTTTCGGCGGTGCGTTTTTCTAGGACATTCGCCTTAATTTCGGCCGCGTTTGTTTTTACGGCTTCTTTCTGTGCCGCCGCTTTATCGCGAATTTCTCTGGCGCGATCTCGGAGGGCCTTTGCGGGAGCTGTTACTTCTACATTCGCATCCGCGTCTACTGTGACCGATTCGGCGCCGCTCGCTTGCGCGAGGACTGCGTCCTCGCCCTCATGCGCGTAAGCCGGAATTGCTCCGACCAGCGCAAGAGCCAAAACAAAAAATATTTTATTCATGATTCTGAATATAGATTAAACTTCCCAAACCTCTCGCCAAACGCTCTGCTAATATAGTCTACCACAAAATCGAGCCGAGCAATAATTGCAAGTCTATGCACTCGGTGCGACTGTGTTTTGGTCGGGGACCTCGATGGCAGGTTCTTCCTGTTTTGTCGTCGCCCCTTCGTCTTTCGAGGTAGGTTCGGACGTCGATTTCTCGCTGGTTGAATCGGCGGGTTTTATTTCCGATTCTGATTTTGGCGAACGGATATCTATTTTCCACCCCGTCAATCTTGCGGCAAGGCGCACATTCTGGCCGCCCTTCCCGATTGCGGGAGAGAACTGGTCCTCATCCACCGTAACGAGAGCTTCACGCGTGTTCGGATTGAGTGTAATGCTCGAAATTTTTGCCGGCGAGAGCGCGTGCGAGATGAATTCCTCTGGAACATTAGACCATTCAATAATATCTATTTTCTCGCCGCCAAGCTCGCTGATGACAGTCGAAACGCGCACGCCTCGCTGACCGACGCACGAGCCGACCGGGTCGATGCTCTCGTCGCGGCTGGAAACGGCGATTTTCGTGCGAGAGCCAGGTTCGCGCGCGATGTTCTCGATTACGACTGCGCCCTCTGCTATCTCTGGGGCTTCGATCTCAAAGAGCTTCGTAATGAATTGTGGATGCGTACGCGAAAGCCGCAGGTTTACGCCGCGAGGCGTTTCCTCCACGGCGTAGAGATATGCTTTAATGCGCTCTCCTTGGCGATAGTGCTCGCTTGGGATTTGTTCCTCCCTCGGCAGAATACCGATGGTTCGGCCAAGGTCTACGAACACATTGCCGAATTCGATGCGTTGTACTGTGCCTGCGACAATCGTGCCCTGTCTGCCGCTGAACTCACTCAAAACGGATGATTTCTCGGCCTCGCGGATGCGCTGAATGATAACTTGCTTTGCCGTTTGGGCTGCAATGCGACCGAAGTCTTCCTTCACCTCAAGCGGAAAGACGAGCTCATCACCGAGCTTCGCATCTGTTTTGATTCGGCGGGCATCGTCCAACATGATGTGGTGCTCCTCATTAAAGTATACGCGCTCATCTTTTGCCTCCTCACCTTCCGCGCGAGGGGTTGGTATGCGGGGGATGGCAATCTCATCCTCTGCCCCAGTTTCTTGGCTTGGTGTTTCAGATTTGAGCATGCTCTCGTCAACGACGATTTTCACCTGCGAAAAAGCGACTTCCCCCGTATCGAAGTCAAGTGCGGATCGGATTATCTGCCCCTTCTTTCCGTAATCTTTTTTGTATGCGGCCGCGAGCGCCATTTCGATGGCTTCAATCACCTTTTCGCGCGGCAGGCCTCGTTCTTCTTCGAGTTGTGAGAGCGCCGCCCTCACTGCTTTCAAGTCAAGCATGATGGATGTTTTAATTGGTTATGTAACAAAGAACGCCCGCACACAGTCGGACGTTACATACACAAAGTTTACCAGACAGCGCTCTTTTTCGCAAACAGTTGTATGAGGCCACCCATCTGTGCGCTCCGCGGGTAAAGGAGACGGGATGGCGGGAAGCGGCGGCTAATACTCTTCGAGAAGCTTCACCAAAAGACGCACCGGAGCGCCTGTGGCTCTTTGTCGGACAGTCTGACCTCTCGCTGAATTAGACAATGCGTAGACGAGGATGCTGTCTCCGCAGGGCAGCTTTTTCGGCAGAGGTGAGACTCTCGAGGTTAAGGTATCCGCCGACTGATTGCGGCAGGGTGAGGCCTTCGGCAGAGGTGAGACTCTCGAGGTCAAGGGCTCCCCCGATCGACTGCGGCAGGGTGAGGCCTTCGGCAGAGGCGAGACTCCGGAGGTCAAGGGCTCCCCCGATCGACTGCGGCAGGGTGAGGCCTTCG
>CAZPGN010000006.1:0-38066 GCA_964586635.1 uncultured Candidatus Saccharibacteria bacterium
CCAAATAAAGGTGGTTTTTTATAAAACAGAGCAAAAGAGCAAAAGGGGACAGTCAAGCAAAAGGGGACAGTCACGATTAATTGGATTCCCCCGCGAAAATAAGAAAGAATGGAAAGCGGCGGGGCGAGGATGAGAAAGCGCGGGGCGCTTTCGCAAGGCCGGAGCGAGCGAAGGCGAGTGAGGCGGGGTCGCGGAATTTTCCAGCAGGAAAATATCCGTGATGACGCGCGGTACTCCACGCGTGGCGGTGTCGAGTTACCACGGAATCGGAGCGTGCGACTTAGGTTCGCGTCACCACGCACGCGGAGCGTGCGACATCATTCGTCATTTTTGCAATAATAGGTTCTAGTGGAGTACAATAGAGACTCCAGATTATATTTCATGCGCCTATTACTTACATCTTCGGGGTTAGAAGGTCTTCAGATACGAAAATTCCTTTCTTCACTCCTGCCAAAGCCCGCCGAGGAGTGTGTGGTGTTTCTGCTTGCCCTCCTAGAAAACGAGGAAGACCGTGGCTATCTCGAGAACACAAAGGCCACGCTCGCTGAGCTCGGATTGACGAATGTAAGATATTTCAATCTGGCTGACCCGCGATTTGATTTAGAAGGGACTTGCGATGTTGTATATATGTCGGGCGGGCCGACCTATAGTATCTTGGCGCGGCTTCTGGCGACGCAGGCCTTCGGAGCCGTAAAAAATCTTGTCATGAATGGCGCCCTCTATTTTGGTGTTAGTGCAGGAAGCATTGTTGCCGGACCGGACATAGATATAGCTGGCTGGGGAGTTGATGGCGACACGAACGATGTGGGTATTACCGACCTAACGGGTCTTTGCTTCACTGAATTATTGATCTTTCCCCACTATCGTGATGAGCAAAAATCGGAAGTCGATGCGTATCGAGAGAAAACTAAATTTCAAGTCATTCCGCTACGAGACGGCGAAGCGGTATTTGTAGATAGTGACACATACGAGATCATACGATAACACTGGCATTTTAACTTTCTTTTCGATAAAGTAGAGCGTATCGGGAGACGCCACCTTAGCTCAGTTGGTAGAGCACAGCTTTCGTAAAGCTGGGGTCCGGAGTTCGACCCTCCGAGGTGGCTCCATGCCCATGAAAGACGCGAAAGACTTGGATGTGCAGATAGCGGCACTCGAAGAAGAGATGCGCCAGATCTCATTTTGGCAGAATAAGGAACGCGCGCAATCTGTCATCAGGGAACTTCAGGCGCTTAAAGACGAGCGCGAAGGGACTGGAAAGTACGATAAAGGACCGGCCGTGATGACTATTTTTGCAGGAGCGGGTGGGGACGATGCAGAGGATTTCGCACGCATTCTTTTCAATGTGTATGCAAAATATGCCGACCGTGTTGGCTATACTCTCTCCATTGTTCACCAAAATCAAAATGACCATGGGGGATACCGCAATATCACCTTCGTGCTCGATGGGAAGAATGTATATGGCAGATTGAAAAAAGAATCGGGTGTGCATCGTCTCGTGCGTATCTCGCCATTTTCGGCCAAGAAATTGCGGCATACATCGTTCGCGATGGTCGAAGTCATCCCGAAATTCGAAAAAGTAGGGCATGTGCATATTCCAGACAAGGATATTCGCATCGAACTGTCCAAAGCAGGCGGGCCCGGCGGGCAAAATGTCAATAAACGTGAGACGGCGGTGCGTATCGTACATGAACCGACGGGAATTGCAGTGCATGCTGACAACGAGCGATCGCAAGCGGCGAACAAAGAGCGCGCAATGACGCTTTTGGAGGCAAAGCTTTACCGCCTTCTCGAAGAACAGCAACGCGAAAAAATCGAGGATTTGCATGTCAGCAAAACGACTTCTGCCGAGTGGGGGAATCAAATCAGGTCGTATGTTGTTCATCCGTATCAAATGGTAAAGGACCATCGGACGGGCGTGGAAGTGCGCGACGCAGATCGTGTATTCAGTGGAGACATCGATGTCTTTCTCGATGCGGAAAGTGGTGGTAGTATAGACTAATATGTTTAGAACCAAACTAAAGCGGGTACTTCGGAACGGTCTCGTAAGTTTTGTTCGAAATCCGGTTATTTCCCTCGCTTCGCTCCTAACGATGACCGTAACCCTCTTCATCGTGGGTAGCCTGGTCATCTCTGGGGCTCTGCTCGATGCATCGCTTGCCGAGATACGAGAGAAGGTGGACATTAATGTCTATTTCAAAACTGACGCCACGGAAGATCAAATTCTCGGTATCCGCGATTCGCTCGAATCCCTGCCAGAGGTTGCTCGAGTGGAATATATTTCCCGCGAGGAGTCGTTCGCAAATTTCAAGAATCGTCATGCGAACAATTCCCTAATCATTCAGTCGCTTGAGGAGATCGGAGAGAACCCGCTTGGCGCGAGCCTCAATATTAAAGCGAAAGATCCTTCACAGTATGAAAGCATCGCTAAATTTTTGGATGCCGAAACGGCGCTTGGTGTGAGTAACGAAGATTCATCGATCGAGAAGGTTAACTTCCAGCAAAATAAATTGGTGATCGATCGTATGGCAAGTCTCATTGATTCCACAGAAACGCTCGGGCTCGCGATTACGATTCTATTCTCCTTGCTTGCCGTTGTTGTTACTTTCAATACCATACGACTCTCTATTTTCACCGCACGAGATGAGATAGCGGTAATGCGTCTTGTGGGTGCAAGCAAAAACTATGTGCGTGGGCCATTCGTGGTTACTGGTCTCATGTATGGAGTACTTGCCGCGGTACTTGTTGCGGCGCTCATGTATCCGATTACGGCGGGACTCGGCGACGCAACTGGGAGTTTCTTCGGCTCGTTGAATATCTTCGAGTACTATGTCGATAATTTCTTTCAGATTCTCGGCATCTTGTTAGTTGCTGGCATAACCCTCGGTGCGTTATCGAGTTTTCTTGCAGTTCGAAAACATCTGGCGGTATGAAGCGCCGAAAATATATATTTGTGGTGGGAGGAGTAATGTCCGGTGTTGGGAAAGGTATTACTGCCGCCTCCATTGGAAAAATTCTCCAAGCGCGCGGATTTTCAATCACATCTCTAAAAATCGACCCGTATATTAATATTGATGCGGGGACGATGAATCCGACTGAACACGGCGAAGTATTCGTGCTCGATGACGGAGACGAGACCGACCAGGACATGGGAAATTACGAGCGATTTCTTGGTGTGCGACTCACGAGAGACAATTACATGACCACTGGCCGCGTATATCAGAGCGTCATAGAACGAGAGCGAAATTTAGGATACGGAGGGCGCAATGTCGAAGTAGTTCCGGACATCCCGCTTGAAGTAATCAGCCGTATCGAGCTCGCGGCGACACAGGCAAAAGCTGATATTACAATCATAGAAATTGGAGGCACGGTTGGAGAATATCAAAACATTCTTTTTTTGGAAGCCGCGCGCATGATGAAGACGCGCGCGCATAACGATGTCATATTCGTTCTTGTGTCGTATCTCCCGATTCCCGGCGTTGTCGGTGAGATGAAAACAAAACCAACACAATATGCTGCGCGCACCCTGAATAGCGCAGGTATCCAGCCAGATGTTATTGTTGCCCGCGCAAGCAGGTCGCTGGACGAAAAACGAAAGCAAAAAATATCAATTTTTTGCAATGTCCGTCCTGAAGATGTGGTCAGCGCCCCAGATGTTTCAAGCATCTATCAAGTCCCTATCAATTTTGAGGATGCGCGCATGAGTGACATCTTGCTCAAAAAGCTAAGAATGCGTGCGCGACAGACTGACCTTAAGGACTGGAGGGAAATGGTCGCTCGCATCGAAAATGCATCTACTTCGATTCGCATTGCAATGGTTGGAAAGTATTTTTCATCAGGAGATTTCATATTAAGCGATGTGTACATCAGCGTTATTGAAGCCATTAAACATGCCGCATACCGAATTGGCGTGCGTCCGGAAATTGAATGGGTGAACAGCGAGCGTTATGAAAAGGACCCATCGCTCCTGAAGGAACTTTCCCAGTATCATGGGGTGATCGTCCCGGGTGGATTTGGTACGCGGGGTGTCGAGGGTATTATTTCCGCCATCGAATATTGTCGGCAACATCGTGTCCCTTACTTCGGTCTCTGTTATGGAATGCAATTAGCGGTAATCGAGTATGCTCGAAATGTTGCCGGACTCCCACGCGCATCCTCTCGCGAAATTGATCCAGACTCTGAAAATCTTATCATTGATGTTCTCCCGTGCCAGATAGAAAAGTTGAGCAAGAAAGAGTATGGTGGTACGATGAGACTCGGCGCATATAAAGCGGTGCTCGCACGAGGAACAATTGCCGCCGGAGCATATGGGTTTGCCGAAATCACCGAACGCCATCGCCACCGCTACGAAGTAAATCCCAAATATGTCGAGTTGCTCGTTCGTCAGGGTGCCGTGTTTTCCGGAACATCGCCAGACGGTTCGTTAATGGAGATATTCGAGCTCTCAAAAAAAGAGCACCCGTTTTTTTTGGGAACTCAATTTCATCCCGAATTTACATCGCGCCCGCTTGCGCCGCATCCTTTATTTCTTGCATTTGTTAATTCCGCGCGAAATACTCATTGCCGGGTCGTCTAATGGTAGGACTATGGACTCTGAATCCATCTATCTTGGTTCGAATCCAAGCCCGGCAGCACACTTAGATACCCTTCGGAATCATAGGAGCCGAGGGGCGCGCTTCGCGCGCCATGTGGGAATTCAGCGAGGATTTGCCAGTCATTCTTGAACGAAACCGAAACCGCTCGTCCCGCGAGCTGGGGGTTCGAGCCGACTTTTTCAAAAAGTTCGAACATATTTTCGCGAGAACCCCGATGCTGACTAACCGCCCCAGCGCCTCCGCTTCGCTCCGGCGCTCCGCCCTTGCCCCGTTTCCGCTCCAATGCTTTTCTTTTTTCGCGGGGGGGGTTCTTTTTGAAATGGGCGGAAACGGGGCTCGGTCGGGGGCAATACTGGTTGCTAGTTGACAACCAGTATCTGATGGTATAACATGTCAGGATGGCAATAAAAGGTCATATTTCAGTCACCGACATAGCCCGCACCCTAGGGGTTACCCGGCAGGCCGTCCAAAAGATGCTCAAGGGCAAGGAGGGACTCCGCACGAAAAAGCTCGGTGCGGGCTATCTCTATGAAATAGACTCTCTCCCCGAGGAGATACGAAACCGCATTGAGTCAGCCCAGAAAGAGGCCGTTGAGGAGGCGGTGCACATCGGCACCAAGCGCCACAAGGACATCGATTTTGAAAAAGAGCTTTGGAATGCGGCCGACCGTCTCCGCGGGAATATTGATGCCGGAGAGTATAAGCACGTAGTCCTCGGGCTTCTTTTTTTGAAATACGTTTCAGACGCGTTTTATATGCGTCGTGCAGAATTGGAAAAACGCCTCGCTGATCCGCAGGATAAAGAGCAATATATTGCCGACGAGAAAAGTCGTGCGGTCATCCTCGAAAACCGCGATTCATACCGAAGCGCTGGCGTGTTCTACATTCCAGAAGAAGCGCGGTGGGAACACCTGCGCGAGCGTTCCGCACATGCTGATATCGGCAAATATATAGACGAAGCTATGGTCGCCGTGGAGGACGAAAACCAGAAGCAACTCAAGAGTGTGCTCCCCAAGATCTTCACGCGTACGCCGCTCGAGAGCCATGTTCTTGGCGAACTGGTGAATATCTTTTCCCGCATTAAGTTCAATCACGATATTGACCACGAAAAAGACATGCTCGGACGAGTGTATGAATATTTTCTCGGACAGTTCGCTTCCGCAGAAGGCAAGCGCGGAGGTGAATTCTTCACGCCACGCTCTATTGTTCGTCTGCTCGTAGAAGTGCTTGAGCCGTATGAGAATGCGCGCGTCTTTGATCCGGCGGCTGGAAGCGGCGGGATGTTTGTGCAGATGAGTACCTACCTAAAGACACACAAAAAAGATCCCTCTCGTCTCGCTGTCTTCGGGCAAGAAAGTAATACGACGACCTGGCGGCTTTGCAAAATGAACCTTGCCATCCGAGGTATCTTCGGGCAGATAGAAGTCGGCAATTCCTATTACGACGACAAGTTCCCCGATTTGCGCGCCGACTTCGTGCTCGCGAATCCGCCCTTCAATGCCGAGTGGGAGCCACACCGCTTGAGTGAGGGCGACCCGCGCCTCAAACATGGCACGCCACCATCGTCAAACGCCAACTTCATGTGGATACAGCATTTCATTCACCATTTGGCGCCAAGCGGTATGGCAGGGTTTGTGATGGCAAACGGAGCGCTCGCCGTCTCCGGCCGCGAGGGGGAGATCCGAAAAAAAATCATAGACAGCGATCTTGTGGACATCATCATAGCCTGTCCGCCGAAGCTTTTTTATAACGTCGCCTTGCCGGTCTCTCTCTGGTTCGTAGCTAAGAACAAGAAGGGCGATCGCTTCCGCAACCGCGCCGGAGAGACGCTCTTTATAGACGCGCGAGAGCAGTTTGAGCAGATTTCCCGCAAGCAGGTGGTCTTTAACGACGAGCACATCAAGAAAATTACTGACACCGTTCGCGCATGGCGAGGCGAGAAAGGCGCGCCGAAGTATGAGGACATACCGGGCTTTTGCAAGGCGACGAAACTGGAAGATATCGCCAAGGCGGGCTATGTTCTCACTCCGGGCCGGTACGTCGGGCTTCCCGATGAGGAGGATGACGGCGTGCCGTTTGAGGAGAAGATGAAAAAGCTGTCGGGTGAATTGAAGGGATATTTTGAAGAAGGCAAAAGGATAGAGGAACAAATTATCAGCAACATGAAAAATCTTGGCGCATGAACGAATACGAATCAAAATTCAAATCAGCCGTAAAGGGGCGGATTGCGGTCTATATAGACGCCGCCAATCTTGAGCAGTCGGCAAAGGGAATGTTTGTGAGACCCGATGAGATGCCGAGAGATTTAAAACACCTACCCGCTGACAAGGTTGGTTGGTTCGTAGATTATAAATGTTTTACCGACTTTTTTCACTCTATGGGAAATTTAGCAGAGGTACGATATTTTACTCCGGAGCTGAACAGCGAGGGACATAAAAAATTTAGAGCATTTTTGAAGAATGGACTCGGGTTTAAACTCCAAACAAAACCGCTCAAAGAATATGCCGACCATACTGCCGATAAACCTCACCGCAAGGCAAACTTTGATGTTGAAATCGCAACAGACGCGACCTATCTCATGAACGCATATGACACGCTCGTCCTCTTTTCAGGAGATTGCGATTTTGAATATCTGATAAAGTTTTTACGGGGGCAAGGTAAGATTGTCATCGGCTTTTCGCGAGCGGGTCACATTGCGCGAGAATTGCCGCCCGTACTATCGGAGTATTTTGATATAGCGAATTTCCGTTCCATTTTTCTGGAAATAAAAGCAAAGAACCCCGGACAAAGGCCGGGGTCCCGCAGTTGATAGCATCCGGCACTGCTACCAGATGTCCTTAAAGGTTACCAAATGACAACTGAAAAGTCAATGAAGCTGGGGATACTCAAAATATGACCAAAAAATCAGCGAAAAATATGAAAATCGAGATAACGAAAGAGCAACTGAAGGAGATGCTCATCGCAGCCATGTTTTATTCATGGATTCGTGGCGGCTTGGCAGATAGCAAGGGCGAGAATTTTAACAAATTTGAGAAGCTAGAAGAATTTTTGTTGAAGATTGCCAGAGAGAATAATTTTTCCGATTTAGCGGAAGACTTTCATGGGGGATTGGTGCCTTCGGATAAACTGTCGGAGCTGGCAGAGGAAGTGATTGAAGAATACGACGACGATGTCTTTTGGCACGAACTTGTCATGAGACTTGGAAAGCGAGATTTTTGGCGTTCGTCAACGCCGGATGAAAAAAAGAAGATTGAAAAAGAAGAATGGCTTCCCGAGCGAGTACATGAGCTGTACGAGCAGTACGAAAAAGAGTTTGAAGCACACGGCATAGATCGGCTGGAGGTATTGAAAACGCTTAAAGATTTTGGCGTATGACCACAAAAACCAAAACAACTGGGCGTATGAATTCAAGCTCGACAATCATAGCGTACATAGACGGGGCAAACCTGCATAAAGGAGTAGAATCTTTGGCATGGAAACTGGACTACCGAAAGTTTCGGTCGTGGATCCGTCAAAAGTTCGGTGTTGCAGATGCGCATCTCTTTATTGGCTTGATGCCAAAACACGCGACCCTCTACACCTCATTGCAAAACGCCGGGTACAAGTTGGTTTTCAAAGAAGTTGTATATGACGGGGATGGGAAACCGAAAGGAAACTGCGATGCCGATTTGGTGCTTCAGGCGGCGAGGGATTATTACGAAAATGGAGCTACTGCTGTGGTACTGGTCTCAAGCGACGGTGATTACACCCCGCTCGTCAAATTCTGGTTGGAGAAAGGTGTTCGTTGTATGATTGTCTCGCCGGCACCTATACGCAAGTGCTCCATTTTGCTCAAAAGAACCGGCGTTCCAATCGTGTATTTAGAGGATGTAAAGCATAAGCTATGGTACCGCTCAAAATGAAAAAGCCCCCGGCGTGGACGTATCCGCGCAAGGGTCCTTTCCGTGGTGATAAACAAAGGTTATCAAATGACAACCAAAAAGTCAACGGGATTGGGGATACCAAAATATGACAAAAAATCAAAGGAAAATATGAGAAAACCCGAATTGCAAAATAGAAGAGAAGGACTACATAGCCTCCTGAGAGCATACCGGGCGCTCCTCGTTGAATCTAGAGATCCCGTAGTACCGCGTATAGTTCGAAATGGCCAACGATTAGAGCAAATGCGCAACGGCCTCAATCGAGGTTACGGATCAGTTTCCGGGCATATTTCCAGGTTAGGGGGTGACGAGCGGCAATTTCAAATTGCCCTTTCTGCAACAGAACTTCCACGTCGTGGTCCGCATATAGACGTCGCATTACAGACCCTGGAGCAGATATTGGGTCGCCTTGAGCATACGTCGAACGATGAATTTAATTCAATCTTTACGTTACGACAGCCAGAAGCTCGCGGCCCAGGGCAAAAGGTCTTTTCGGATTTTTGGAATTGGTTCCAAAAGCATGTTTTGAGCACTGTTATTGTCGGATTGATTATCGCAGGGCTTGTTTATTGGCTCGGTTGGAATTGATATGACCACAAAAACCAAAACAACTTGGCGGACGGTGAGGTTGGGAGATCTTTTTGATCTCAAGTATGGATATGGGCTCACTGCACAAAACCGAACGCACGGAAAAGTGCCGGTGTATGGTTCAAGTGGCGTTGTTGGCTTTCATGATAACGCGGCGGTCAATACCTCAGGCGTCGTCATTGGGCGTAAAGGTAATGTTGGTGCGGTACACTACTCGCCAGTTCCGTTTTACCCAATTGACACTGTCTATTTTGTGGACGAGACAAAGAGTGAGGATGACCTGCAGTTTTTGTACTATCTCTTATCTCGAGTTCCATTCAAACGAATCGGTAGTGATGTCGGTGTTCCTGGGCTTAGCCGAGATCTCGCCTATCAGCTGGAGGTTGTCATTCCCGAAGATATAAACGAACAAAAACGCATTGCGGGGATGCTCGCGGCGTTTGACGAGAAGATTGAGAACAACAATCGCATCATAAAGGCGCTTGAGGAAATGGCGCAGGCGATTTATAAGGAGTGGTTCGTCGGCTTTCGGTTCCCCGGTCACGAAAAAGCTGAGTTTATTGACTCCGAACTCGGCAGGATTCCGAAGGGGTGGGAGGTAAAGAGGTTTTCTGATATTGCACATCTAAACAAGGGGGTTTCGTATTCATCAAAAGAGATTGCTGCCAAAAACGGAGGGCTCCCGATGATTAACCTCGCAAACTTTTTGAGAGGCGGAGGCTTTAACGCGAATGGTATCAAACACTATACGGGCGAACATAAAGATTCACACTTGGTAAAGCCTGGTCAAATAGTTATAGCTATGACCGATCTCACATCGAACAGAGAAGTAATCGGCCATCCCGCTCGAGTTCCAGAAGACTTTGAAAAGGCTCTGATTTCTCTGGACGTTTGTTCAGTCAGCACGGAAGATATCTATGTTGAATTTCTCTATAGTGCAATGCTTCGTCGGGACTTCTCCCAGTTAATGGCAGGTTCTGCCTCGGGTACCAACGTATCGCATCTTAGTAAGACCAATATCGAGAACTATATATTGATTTTACCGGACACAGATTTGCTGTCGAAATTCAATGACCTGATACGTCCCATGTTTACTTTGCAGATAAATCTTGAAGCTGAAAGTAGGAAGCTCGCCGCCATGCGCGACCTGCTTCTACCGCGCCTGATGAGTGGAGAAATACGAGTATGAGTACTTACGACTACAACAAGTTACGGATACATCCGATTTTAGAGCCGATAAGAGAATTGTTTGAATTTTTTCTTCTTGGTGCTGGATTTATTGGCCAGTTTGAATTTCAAGATCATTTTTTAAGGGCACACCCTGACCTCCGTGGTCTTGTTCAAAGGTACAATACGAAAGTTAACTTAAAGAGAGAAGGTCAAAGTGTAAAATCGGAAACAGGACCTTATTGGTCACTCATTGGTAGAGTTATGGCAATATCATTGTTTAACATTCTTGAATTTTCCGAATACAACAACGACATCAATCAAGAGGAGATATATCAATTCGCTAAACATATACGCAATGGCGCGGCTCATAACAATATATTTACTATTCATCCACCATTGCAAAATCCTGTGCGATGGCAGGATAAAGCAATAGATAATAAATGCAACGGGACAGCAGTTTTTCCGGATTTCATGAACCCGGTATCATTGATGATTCTTTCGTCCGACATTTCTCAAATGATTGATCAGATTGGAAAGGTTCGAGAAGCAAAAATATGACCAATAAACTCAACGAAAATTCGCTTGCGGAACAGCCGGTCATTGACTGGCTAAAAGAGCTTGGATACGACTACGAGTTTGGACCGGATTTGGCGCCCGGGCAGATAACCGGCGAGCGGGAGAACTTCCGCGACACTTTGCTTTTGCCGCGGCTCAAGCGGTCGCTCATTCGTATCAATCCAATCATTACTGACTCCTTGGTAGATGAGATTGTCAATCATCTCATTGCCATTGAGCATCCAAATATCGAAGAACAAAACCGACAGATTTTCAAAATGATTACTGAGGGCAAGGTGCTTGATTTTGGAACAATGAGCAATTGGGACGGTTCGGACAAAGAACAACTAGATGAACGTATCTATTTCTTCGATTTTGAGAATCCGCACAATAATGAATTTCTCGTCGTGAATCAGCTCGCCGTACAAGGAGCGGATTCTGTGCGCCGCCCCGACGTGGTGGTGTATGTAAACGGCATCCCGCTTGCCGTCTTTGAGCTCAAAAGCCCGACGAGCGGGTCCGGCACTATCCGCTCCGCGTACCTCCAGCTTGAAGCGTACAAAAATGAAATTCCCGAGCTTTTCAAATACAATCAACTTCTCGTGATAAGTGACCTGGTGCAGGCGCGCTATGGAACAATAGGGAGCGCGTGGGATCGCTTCGCGATATGGAAAGGCATTGAGAGTGAAAACGACAACTTGAAGGGCATGTCGGAGCTTGAGGTATTGGTAAAAGGTATTTTCAATAAAGAGCGACTTATGGATATCTTCCGCTACTTTACCGTTTATGGGGCGGACAGCGACGGCGAATCGGCAAAGTATACGAAGATGGTTGCGCAGTATCACCAATACTATGGAGTGAATAAGGCAGTGGAGGCAACGCGCAAGGCCGTGAAGCCAAAGGGCGATGGCAAGATTGGCGTTTTTTGGCATACACAGGGTTCCGGCAAATCGCTCTCCATGGTGTTTTATGTGAACAAGGCAAAAGTATTGCCCGAGTTTAAGAGCCCGACCTTCGTTTTTCTCACCGACCGCAACGACTTGGACGGCCAGCTTCACAAAACATTCGCCCGCACCGGCTATCCGACTGCATGGCAAGCGCCGAGTGTTCCGGCGCTTCGTGAACAGTTGAAAACGCCGAGCGGCGTAGTGTTCACAACCATACAGAAGTTTGAGGGCGAGGGCGACGAGCTCGTTGGCGGACTCTCACTCGCGGAAAATGTCATTGTCATTGCGGATGAAGCACACCGCTCGCAGTATGCGAAATTTGCCGGAAACGTGCGCGAGGCGTTGCCGAATGCATCGTTCATGGGCATTACCGGTACGCCGATTAGCACGGAATCAAGAGACACGGAACTCGTATTCGGGAAGCACATCAGCACCTACAAAATAAACCAAGCCGTCGAAGATGGTGCGACGGTGCCCATTTTCTACGAAGGCCGGCTCGTGCCGCTCCACCTGACCAACGCGTTCATTGACGAAGAGTTTGAGACGATAGCCGATGAGTATGCCTTACCGGAGAGCGAAGTATTGAAGCGCAAGTTTGCGAAGCTAGCGGAGCTCGTCGGCACGCCGGAGCGCATCAAGCAAATTGCGGCTGATATCGTCTTGCATTTCAACAGCCGCGGACTTGAGGGCAAGGCGATGATTGTGACGATGACGCGCAAGATTGCCGCAGACATGTACCAGGCGATTCGGGCGACACCGAATGCACCGGAGGTTGCCGTCGTTATATCTAAGCCGGAAGATTTTGAGGGTACCATCCAGCCGGAAACTGACGCGAAGCAACTTGAGCGACGGTTTAAAAATGTAAACGATCCATTGAAACTCGTCATCGTCTGCGACATGTGGCTCACCGGCTTTGACGTGCCGCACCTCCATACCATATACATGGACAAACCGCTCAAAAATCACACGCTCATGCAAGCGATTGCGCGCGTAAACCGCATCTTCCGAGACAAGCCGGCTGGTCTTGTGGTGGACTACATCGGCATTGCGGATAACCTCAAGAAGGCGCTTTCCATCTACAGCGCCGAAGATCGCCGCGACACGATGTATCCAATCGAGGACATTGTGGCGAAGATGAAGGAGAAATATGACATTGTGTCGGCGATGCTCACGGATGTGCAATTTGCCGGATATCGCAAAATGCCTGCTGGCGAGGCCGCGAAGGTATTTTATGCGGCTATGGATTCGATTCTCACCGACCCAAAAACGGGCGGGATTGATGAAGAGAGAAAAATGCGCTTCTTGCGCGAGACAGAAGCCCTTTCGAAACTTTTCGGCTTTGCAATGCCGCACCCAGAGGCAAACAAGATTCGTGACGATGTGGAATTCTTCCGCGCGCTCAAACGCGCCATCAACAAACTGTCGGATACCGGTGTGATGCTCCCTGACTCTAACGGGAGAATTGAGACGGCAATACGGGAGCTTATATCGGAGAGCGTGGCTGCAGAAGGAGTGATTGATATTCTAAAGATGGGTAACGGCGGCAAGCCCGATATATCGATTTTTGATGAGAGATTTTTGGAAGAAGTAAAAAATCTAAAATACAAGAATCTTGCCGTTGAAGTTCTTAAGAAACTCTTGAATGACGAATTGCGCGTGCGAGCGAAGAAGAATGTGACGCGATACGAAACGCTCATGCGACTTCTGGAGCAGATTATCGAGGAGTACGAAAATAACATCATCAATTCCGGCAAAGTAATTGAGCGACTCGTTGAGCTCGCGAGAGAAATCAAGAAGACGGAACTTGCGATGCGAGATACCGGTCTCACCGAGGAAGAGGCGGCGTTCTATGATTTGGTGTCGAAATGGAAACATCGTATTGCACGAAACGGAGAAATGAAAGAATTTGTGAGGGAGCTGGTTTCTATCATCAAGCACGACTTGGCGGTGGATTGGTCTAACAGTGAAGTCATTAAGTCGCGCATACGCGCAAATGTACGGCTGATGCTTTTGCGAAAACAGGTTCCGGCAGAAGAAGCAGAGGTGCTTGTTGAGTCTATTTACGATCAAACACTAGCGCTATTTAGGGATTTTGTTCCGGCGATATGAAAAAACATGAAGAATTAGTTGTATCGGCATTCGTAAGCACGGCTCTCTTGCATGGTGCCGTGGATCAATTATTACCAGACACTTCGGATATTGAGCATCCGAGCAATTTTTCCGGTTCTTACGAAGTCAGGGGTATAAATAGCACTATGGTAGCATTCCCGATACTTCCTGATTTGTTGAGTTAGCAGGGGAGTCCCACATGCGAATCCTTTTGTCCTTCGCGGGTGGGGTTTGTGTGCATGCGAACGGGAGGGTGGGTCAAGTGCACGTGGATTTGAGGCCTCGGCTCACCTCCTCGCGCTCGGCGGACGTGAGCCGCCGGTATTGTTTTGTTTGTCTCATATGGATATATTGTACCCATATCCGTTGCGTTAAATGTCTGACGCCAAGTCCATAATTTTCTCAATTTTACTAAGTATGCCGCTCGGAATTGAATTTGGCGAGGATTTGTTACAATAGGGTTTGAGTATGGAAATTTTCGGGATTGTGGCCCTCACGGTAGTCGCTTCGATTGTTGGAACCGTAAGCGGATTTGGATTGTCAACCATTATGGTGCCGATTGTTCTCATGTGGCTTCCAGTCCCTACGGCGCTTCTTTTAGTTGGCTTCATTCATTGGTTCGGCGATCTATGGAAGGTGCTGTTGTTTCGTAGGGGAATTGACTGGAGATTAATTTTGGCCTTCGGTATTCCGGGCATAGTTGCCGCGTGGTTTGGCGCGGGACTTGTTGTATCCATATCACGAGATATTTTACTCCAACTATTCGGAGCGTTTCTCGCTCTCTATGGCATATCGCTTATCATCGCTCCTTCTTTTGCTATAAAACCAACGATAAGCGCCGCCGCCTTCGGCGGCGGCGCATCTGGTTTTCTTGCGGGCATATTTGGTGTCGGTGGCGCAGTTCGAGGCGCCGTGCTTGCCGCTTTTAATCTGCCGAAGGAAGTATACATCGCGACCGCAGGGACAGTCGGACTGGCGATAGATACTTCTAGGTTATTCGCCTATTGGAGTGACGGCGCCACATTCGGGAACATACCATCTTGGTCACTAGCGGTGTTTGTTGCGGCCTCTTTTATCGGCGCGGGAATTGCAAGAAATATCATAACTAAAATCCCTCAAGAGCAATTTCGAATGATAATTGCTGTATTTCTTGTTATGGCAGGGATCAATTTTTTGATACAGCCATAAAGAGCGCTCTGTTACTCAATGCAGCAGCCTTCGTAAATCCTAGTCCAGTTATTTTTTCGCTATATGTTTCCAGAGCCAGATTCCAAGGAGCACTAGGTCAAATAGAATAACGACCCATGTCAGAAGCGCAAATGTTCCCATTGTTCCAAAACTCCCCATCATCTGGTTACCGTAGCTAAGATTCATCATATACACTCATTCTAGCGTGTACTTCAGCGCCTCGCAACGAAAGGCTTGTGGATTGCGCTCTTGACAGCTCTGGTACACTAAAGAGAAAGCATATGAAAGAAGGCGAGCACACAAAAAAATATACCTGCCCAATGCATCCGGAGATTGTTTCTCTTATGGAGGGAATGTGTCCTGAATGCGGCATGGCGCTTATACCAGTGCGGAAAAAAAAGGCCGCGCCGCATGCGCATGGAAATTCCGCCAATGGAACTGATTACGATAAGCATGCAGGTCACTCAACTAATATTTTCAAAAAAAAGTTCTGGATCAGTTTTGTTCTTACTATTCCCATTGTGCTTAATGCCGCTGTAGTGCAGGAATTCTTCGGATACACAGCCATCGAGTTTCCGGGAAAAGCGTATATCGAGCTCCTCGTCGCAAGCATTATTTTCTTTTACGGAGGATGGATATTCATTTCAAGCGCCGGGAGGGAACTGCATGCGCGAATGCCGGGGATGATGACTCTCATTGCCATCGCGATCTTCACCGCATATGCATACAGCGTATGGGTGACAATTTCCGGAGATGGAGATGCGTTGTATTGGGAACTTGCGACACTCATCACCATCATGCTTCTTGGTCACTGGATGGAGATGCGCGCTGTTTCTGGCGCGCGCGGCGCCTTGCGTGAGTTATCCAAGCTTTTGCCAGACACCGCCGAAGTATTCCGCGGCGATGGGACTGCCATCGTACCGCTTTCCACTATCGCCTTGGATGATCGGGTGCTCGTGCGGCCTGGGGGAAGGATACCAGTTGATGGCGTCGTTCTTGAGGGTGATTCAGAGGCGGATGAGTCGCTGGCGACAGGCGAATCGGCGCCGGTAGAGAAGCATTCCGGAAGTGAAGTAATCGCCGGCACGACGAATGGCGATGGCTCCATTACTATCCGCGTAACTAAGATTGGAGCCAGTACTTTTCTCGCGGGTGTGATGCGTTTGGTTGCGGAGGCCGAAGCGTCAAAATCACGTTTGCAGCTCCTTTCGGATCGCGCCGCATACTATCTAACGATTATTGCCGTAGCAACCGGTGGGACGACGCTTTTCACATGGGTTTTCTTTGCAGAACCGTCGTTTGCAGTCGAGCGCATGGTTGCGGTGCTAGTCATTGCATGTCCGCACGCGCTCGGTCTTGCTATTCCGCTTGTTGCCTCAATTTCAACCACTAAGGCCGCACGGAACGGCTTTTTGGTGAAGCGGCGTCTTGCGCTTGAGGAGGCGCGAACGATTGGCATCGTGCTTTTTGACAAAACGGGAACACTGACACAGGGCTCATTTGGCGTCGTTGCACTCATTCCCGTCGACGGTGTTTCTGAAGACGCCCTGCTGAAGCTTTCCGCAGAGGTGAATGCTCATTCCGAACACCCAATAGCTAAGACGATCGTTGCTGAAGCAAAACAGCGCCATATAGCGCTGGCGGAGGCAAAAGCCTTTAAGAGAATTGCGGGAATGGGGACCGAGGCGATTGTCAACGGGGTTCATTACAGGGTGGGCTCGGCGGCATTGATTTCTGACGCGGTAGAGATCCCATCTGCAATGCGGCAAAATGTTGCCAAATATGAGCGCGAGGGGAAGACGGTAGTGTATGTGCTTTCAGCGGATAGAATACTCGGCGCGATCGCGCTTGCCGATGTTGTGCGCGACGAATCGAAAGAAGCCGTTCGCGCTCTGCATGGCATGGGAATCAAAACTGCAATGATAACTGGCGACGCAGAAGAGGTTGCCGCATGGGTTGCGAACGAGATCGGCATTGATGAATATTTCGCGCGCGTTTTGCCGGAACAAAAGTCGCAAAAAGTCGCCGAGCTTCAAAAGCGTGGCGAGAAAGTCGCCATGGTGGGCGATGGTGTGAATGATGCGCCAGCGCTTGCCCAGGCGGATCTTGGCATTGCGATCGGCGCGGGAACCAATGTGGCGATAGAGTCGGCTGGGATTATTTTAGTGAGAAACGACCCGCGCGACATACCAAAGATAATCCGACTTTCTCGCCTGACATACAGAAAGATGATTCAGAACCTTTTCTGGGCGGCCGGATACAATATCGCGGCCATCCCGCTTGCGGCCGGTGTGCTTGCATGGAAAGGAATTTTGCTTCAGCCGGCAGTAGCTGCAGTGCTCATGTCTCTTTCCACAGTAATTGTCGCGGCTAATGCCGTACTCCTGCGTCGCCAGCCGCTCACATAGGATATTAATCAAAGATGCTCACCGAACAGAAGGGAAGTCGCATTGCAAAAATTAGCGTGTTGATAATCGCATGTGTCGTCGTGGTTCTGTCATTCTTGTACTGGGTCGGTTCGCGTGAATTGGAGAGAGAAGAAGGTCGTGAAATTATCGGCAATGATGGCGCAAAGAAGGGAAGTTTTATCGGCGATGCTCATATTGAAATTGAGTTTGCAATGACTGCGGCCGCCAAGGCCAAAGGCCTTGGCGGCCGCAATCCAATCAACGCATCGGAAGGTATGCTCTTCGTCTACGATGTTCCAGGTTATTATTCTTTTTGGATGAAGGACATGCGGTTCCCGATAGATATACTCTGGCTCAATTCAGAGATGCGAGTTATCGATATCACGGAGAATGTTTCCCCAGACACTTTCCCGCAAGTTTTCACTTCGCGTCTCCCAGCACAGTATGTTTTGGAAGTTGTTGCAGGATTTGTTGAACAAAACAATATCAAAACAGAAAGTCCTCTCGCGATTTCCTATTGATACGCCCTTAAAGAGTTGATAACTCTGTGATTATCGAGTGCGTATCCTGTCGACAAGCTGTGGAATATCCATCATGCCGAGCTTGCCCACATCGCGGCTTTCTACCATTGGTTTGCCGGCGGCTACTTCTTCTTTCCCGATTATTAAATAGTACGGCACCTTTTCTGTTTTGGCGCGTCGGATTTTCTTACCAAGAGATTCGTTTTCATCGTAGAGTTCTGCGCGGATGTCGGCATCGCGCAGTTTTCCATAAATCTCATTCGCACAAACTGCCTGTTCTTCGCCGATCGGAATGACTGCCGCCTGTATTGGCGCGAGCCATGCCGGGAATGCGCCCCCATAGTGTTCGATGAGGAAGCCGATAAAGCGTTCGTGAGTGCCGAGCGGAGCGCGATGAATGGCGATTGGAGTCTTCAGAACACCGTCCTTGTCGGTAAAGGTAAGTCCAAATCGTTTTGGTCCTACGAAGTCAACCTGATTGGTTGCAAGCGTAAATTCGCGGCCGATAGCGCTCCAGACTTGTATGTCAATTTTGGGCCCATAGAATGCGGCCTCATTGGGTATCTCGACAAATGGCACTTTCGTTTTGACGAGTACGGCGCGAACCATATCCTCCGTTTTTTTCCAAAGAGCGGGTTCGTTCACATACTTTTCCCCAAGTCGTTTGGGGTCGTGTGTCGAAAAACGCATGAGATATTTTTCAATACCGAAAATCTTAAAGTAACGAAGATAGATGTCATTCACCGCCGAGAACTCGCTTTCGAACTGTTCTTCTGTGCAGTAAATGTGTGCATCGTTCATCGAGAGCATCCGTACGCGCATGAGACCGAACAGTTCGCCTGTTTTTTCATGGCGATAGACCGTTCCGTATTCCGCCATTCGCAGTGGCAAGTCGCGGTAACTGTGCGGTCGCGCGGCATAGAGTTTGTGATGATGGGGGCAGTTCATGGCCTTCAAGTAGTATTTTTCTCCCTCGTATTCCATCGGCGGGAACATGCTGTCTTGGTAATACGGAAGATGCCCGCTTGTCAGATAGAGCGATTCTTTTGCAATATGCGGCGTTCGCACGCGCACATACCCTGCACGGTTTTCCGTCTCTTTTGCGAGCTTCTCAAGCTCCTCAATTATGGCGGCGCCTTTCGGCAGCCACAATGGGAGACCAGGACCAATATCCTTGTCAAAAGTGAACAGGTCGAGTTCTTTGCCGAGCTTGCGATGGTCGCGCTTTTCCGCTTCTTCACGCATGTGTTTGTATGCCTCGAGAGCCGATTTGTTTTCAAAAGCTAGGCCATAAATGCGGGTGAGTTGTTCACGCGACTCATCTCCACGCCAATAGGCACCGGCAACGCGGTCGAGCTCGAATGAGTCAGGGGGTATTTCGCTTGTGTTTGAGATATGGCCGCCGCGGCAGAGATCGGTAAATTCCCCGCCTGTCGAGTACAAAGTCAATTTCTCTCCTGCGGCGGCGAGTTCATTGATAAGTTCGAGCTTGAACGGAGAGGATTTGAAGAGAGACCTCGCTTCGTCGGCGGCTATTTCGCGTCCGCTAAAAGGCAGCTTCTTCGCAATTAATTCGCGCATTGTTTTCTCAAACTCCCGCAGATCGCTTATCGGCGGCGGCGTTTTGAAAAGAATGTCGTAATAAAAGCCAGTATCGATAGCGGGGCCGATTGCGAGTTGCGCATCCGGATATTTTCGGAGCACAGCCGCCGCTAATAGATGCGCGAGTGAGTGACGAATGGCTTCTAATTTTTCTGTCGTTGACATGGTGCTATGGTAGCAAAAAAAAGCTTCCCTCGCTATACGCAAAAGAAGTCGAAGCAACGCAATGCGGCGGAATGTTACTTACCGCTGGTGATGCCGAGGTGTTTTTCAATATACTTGACTCGGAATTCGAGATCCTCGCGGTCTATTGGGCGCGGAAAAGCGCGCGCCTTCAGCTCCTCAAAATTGCGCTTTGTTTCTAGTCTGAAAGATGAAAATTCATCGCGGAAGTTCGCATAGTTTGCCTCGAGCGCGGAAACTCTCACGTGTAAATTCGCAACATCACGCTTCAGTTCGGCTGTATTGGCTATAACACTAGCAAGCTCTTCGCGAATGGCGAGACGGATAGATTCGATGATCGCTTTATTGGCGGTTTCTTGTTGCATAGGCATTTTCGAATATAGAGTTTTAGTATATAGAGGCGACAGCTAACACGCAGTATGCCAACATGGGGAAATCCTGTGAACAAGAGCGCGTTACTCCAGTTTCTTTATTTTATCAACAACGATGCTCGATTCACCGCCTCGACGCGAGAGTTTTCCTTTTAGCGCGACGCACATGCCTGGAACGAGGAGTTCTTTTTGTTCCTCGAAAATACCGCTAAAGACGACCAATTCGATAAAATCCTGCATATCGGCCAGTTTAGCAAACGCCATGCGGCCGCCATTTTTTGTAGTGATGACTTTTACTTCTTCGAGGAGGCCTCCGATAACAACAGAATGATTCTCCGCCAACGCCTTTGCCTCGGAGATTGATTTGCCATGAGCGGCGATACGCGCCTTGAATTGTTCAAGCGGGTGTCCTGATAAGTATAGTCCAAGAAGCTCTTTTTCCCATGCAAGTTTCTGGATTTGGCTCGCGGGTTCTGCGTGTCGTAATGTAAGCTTCGGCATACTTTTCGTATCTGTCATAAGTCCAAAGAGCGAACTCTGACCGCCTGTCTTCGCGCCCTCGCGATTGTATTCGAGCGCCTCGTCGAGATTTGAGAGCAATTGGCCGCGTTCGCCAAGCGCGTCCATCGTCCCAGACATGATAAGCGCCTCGAGCGATTTCTTGTTGAGATTGCGATGCTTCACGCGGTCGAGAAAGTCTGAAAAGGATTCGAAACGGCCGTGTTCTTCGCGTTCATTGATGAGGGCATTCGCTATTTCGGTCCCGAGGTTCTTAATGGTGTACAGGCCGACGCGAATGGTGTCTTTTCCCTTAATTCCGCCCGCTATCACGGTAAAGTTGCCAAAGCTCTCGTTAATGTCTGGAGCGAGTACGGGTATTTCAATGCGTTTACATTCCGTAATTGCCTCGGCGATCTTTTCAGTGTCTCCCGATTCGGCGGTGAGAATGGCGCACATATACTCCGTCGGGAAGTTCGCTTTCATATATGCAGTTTGGTATGCGACGCGTCCATAGCTTGCGGCGTGCGCCTTGTTGAATCCGTATGCGGCGAAGGGTTCGATAAGTTTCCACAGCTGACCAGCCTTTTCTTTTGACAGCCCATGCTCGGTGAAGCCTTTGATAAGTTTTTCCTTCTGTGCTTCCATTTCAGCTGGTATTTTTTTACCCATTGCCTTCCGGAGCTTGTCTGCTTCAAGCCACGAATAACCTGCGAGATGAATTGCAGTGAGAAGCACATCGTCCTGATACACGATCATTCCGTATGAGGCATCGAGGATTTTCTTGAGACGCGGGTCGATATATGTAATGAGCGAGGGGTTTTGCTTGCGGCGGATATACTCTGGGATGTTCTCGATAGGACCGGGGCGATATAGCGCGACCATGGCGTTAATATCGTGAATCGTTGTTGGACGAAGGTCCTTCAAGTAACGCGTCATACCGGCTCCATTCAACTGAAAAAGTCCCATCGTGTCGCCACGCGCAAGCAGGTCGAATGTCTTAGGGTCATCGAGCGGAATTGCCTCAAGTTCTATAATTTTTTGCCTGAATTTTTTTACTAGGCGTACGGCGTCTCCGAGGATCGCGAGGTTGCGTATACCAAGAAAGTCGAATTTTAGTAGGCCCGCATCTTCTACCGCATGCATATCGTATTGGGTAATGATTTTTCCTCCGCGTGGGTCAAGTTGGAGTGGCACGAAATTTTGGACAGGTGTCGGGCTAATTACAACGCCGGCCGCATGCACTGATATATGACGAACAAGACCTTCGATTTTTTTTGCCATATCAATGATTCGCTTCGTGTCGGATTCTCGCTCATACTGTTCTTTCAGTTCGGGTGTGATTTCAAGCGCGCGGTCGATCGTCATGGGGAATCCTTGCGAACCCATCGGTATGAGACGCGAGATGCGGTCGCCCACAGAATATGGATATTTCAGAGCCCGAGCCACATCGCGTACGGAGCCGCGCGCGAGCATTGTGCCGAATGTTCCGATTTGAGCGACATGGTCGTTGCCATATTTCTCTCGCGCATATTGGATGACTTCATCGCGACGATTGTCAGCAAAGTCCATATCGATATCTGGAGCGGACGGACGTTCGGGATTCAAGAATCGCTCGAAAGGAAGCTTGTACTCGAGCGGATTGATGCTCGTGACGAAAAGCAAATATGTAACGAGGGAACCCGCAACTGAACCGCGAATATTTGTCAGGATATTGTTTTCGTGCGCGAAGTGAAGCAAGTCTGCGACAATTAGCATGTACGCGGAGAAACCCTTGTCCTTGATGATGCCAAGCTCATATTCGATACGCGCGAGTACTTCCGGCGATTCGTTAAGACCGCGTTTTTCGATGCCTGCATAGGTGAGTCGGCGTAGCTCTTCATCATATGTCGTCCCTTCTGCGAGTGAAAGTGTGGGGAACACCCACCTACCGAGCTCTAGTTGAATATTAACGCGATCGGCAATTTTGATAGTGTTTTCGACAGCTTCTGGTATTTCTTTGAAATTATCTCGCGCTTTTTCCGGAGAGATGAAGGAGAAGTCGCAATCCTTAAGGGTGAGACGATTTCCATCCTCTATGTCAGTATTTGTCTGAATTGCAAGAAGCGTATCGTGAGCTTCGGCATCATCGGGGTGCAGGTAATGGGAATCTTGTGTGGCGGCAAGCGGTATCCCTGTTTTTCGAGAAAGGGCGATAAGTTTTTCTTTTATTTCGTCGAAGCGCTCAAGCCCGGGATGGTGCATGACTTCAATGAAATAATTTTGGGGGCCGAATATGTCTTGATACTCTTTCGTTATTGCGAGCGCGCGTTCCTCATCGTTGTTCCATAACGCGGTGCAAAGTTCTCCACCGAGGCAACCTGATAGACATATGAGGTCCTCGTGATGGGAGCGCAATAGCTCTTTGTCCATGCGCGGTTTGTAATAGTATCCCTCGAGGAATGATGCTGTAACGAGTTTCAGGAGATTTCGGTACCCTCGTTCGCTCGTTGCCAGCAATGTAAGATGGTATCTGGTCGCATCGATGCCGGGCTGTTTATCAAAACGGGTGCGATTTGCGATATACGCCTCCACT
The DNA here is from genome assembly GCA_964586635.1 of uncultured Candidatus Saccharibacteria bacterium. Classification (GTDB taxonomy): domain Bacteria; phylum Patescibacteriota; class Minisyncoccia; order Phycocordibacterales; family CAZPGN01; genus CAZPGN01. The sequence goes on from CAZPGN010000006.1 coordinate 23,231, forward strand.
CCGATGATTGGTTTGATGCCCGCCGCAGTGCACTTCTTGTAAAACTCGATTGCCCCATACAAATTGCCGTGGTCGGTGAGGCCGATGGCGGGCATGCCGGTCGCTTTTGCAACTTCTATCATTCCCTCGATGCGTGACATTCCATCGAGTAAGCTATAATGGCTATGGGTATGAAGGTGGACGAACGACATACAAGCGATATGCAGTATATCAGACCGGCGCTTGTTGGAGTCGACGAAGCGGGGCGCGGCCCACTCGCTGGCCCTCTTGCCGTATGTGCATTTGCCGTATTCGACATCGATGTGCTTGACGCATTGTGTGCGGACGGCTTGGTGCGCGATTCGAAGCTGTTATCACCGCGACAGCGGGAACTACTCTTTCGGGAGATACGGTTTCGCGCTCGTGCGGGTTCGTTCGCGTATCGCATCTCGTTTGTGTCACCGCGGGTTATTGACCGAATTGGAATTGCGGGCGCGGCGAGGCGGGGTGTCGCGCGGGCGCTTGCGAGACTCCATCTCGATTGCGCCCGAACGGACGTTCGCCTCGACGGCTGCCTCGCCGCGCCTTCCTGGTTCACTCTCCAGCGCACGATCGTTCGTGGCGACCGCATTGAGCCGGCAATATCACTCGCGTCAGTTTGCGCAAAGGTCGCGCGCGATCGGGTTTTGAAGCGACTCGCGACTCGTTATCCCGACTACGCATTTGACGCGCATAAGGGATATGGCACGCAAGCCCATTACCGCGCAATTGCGCGAATGGGAATAACGCCGGAGCATCGCGTATCGTTCCTTTCAAAAATCCTCACTCAATGAATATTCAATCTGCAATTCGCGCATTGAAGCGAACCAAGCGTTCCGCGGCCGGTTTTTTATTTTTAATCGCATTGGCGTATGCGCTCTCGTTAGTCTCTCCCGCATTCGGGAGATTTGCCTCACTCATTTTTCCAGAGCGAATTACTCCGGAGGAAATCCGTGAACAATACAAGAATGGCGCATTGCGTGTGCTTATTGTCCCGGGCCATTCGAATGATGACCCTGGAGCGTCATATCGAGGCATTCGCGAAAGCGACCTTAATGTTATGCTCGCGACTCGATTGACGGAAATTTTGAACGAAGATGAACGAATTTCTGCATACATCGTTCGCAATCGAGATGGCGAATATGCTTCGTGGTTTATGGAATATCTTGCCAACAATGCGGATGCAATTCGCGCGTTTCGGCGAGATACGCAGAAAACATTTGATGAGTATACGAAACAGAATGGAATCGTATTCGAGAGCCGCGTTCGGCATAATTTTGCATCGAACAAAGCCGGGCTGGCTCTGCATGGCGTGAATAAGTTTGCGAATGAACGCGACCTCGATATCGTGCTCCATATACATTTCAACGACCATCCAGGAAGGACACGAGCAAGCTCCGGTAAATATTCTGGTTTCTCCATATATGTTCCTGATGGTCGCTTTCCGAATTCACGATCAAGCGCCGTGCTGGCGAATTCTCTGCGCGCTCGTCTGATGCGTTTTGTACCCATAAGCAATCATCCGGGGGAGGCGTCTGGTATTGTTGAGGATAGTGAGCTCATTGCGATCGGTTCTAACGCATCTCGTGACGGCGCATCGCTTCTCATTGAATATGGTTACATTTACGAAGACCAAATAGCTTCAAATGAAACGCGAGAGCCGTATCTGAAGGAGCTGGCGATGCAAACATATCTCGGTCTGCGAGAGTATTTGGACGATGCTGGAGTCCCGCATAAAACGACCATCCTGCCGCATCGATGGGACACCGTGTCCATGTTAGGAGCACGAGGCTCGCTCAACATCCTCGCCCTGCAATATGCGCTTCTTGCCGAAGGTCTCTATCCGCCGAGAGGGAAGACTGTTGCGGACTGTCCCTTGAACGGGAATTATGGCCCCTGTACGACGAGCGCGATATCGGCATTTCAGGAACGATATGCGCTCGAAATACTTGCGCCTTATGGACTCTCTCGAGGCACAGGCCGTGCGGGTCTCGCTACGATCTCAAAACTCAACGAGTTGTATGGGGAATAGGGGGTATTGACAATATCGGCACATATGATATGATATAAAACAGTTTGTATCGCAAGTGCCGGGTTCATAATGAATCTCGCGCTTATGCGTCTTGAAATGGAGGAATGAAATGGCACGGGTGAAGGGTCAGCAGAAAAAGGCAAAGGAGACGGCAAAGACGAAGAGCGGGCGTGGGTGGACCCCAAAGGTCATCCGGCCCCGCAATAAGCGGGTGCCTGGGAGGATCACGGCCGAGGAGCTTGAGCGGCAGGCCGCCGCGAAGAGCTCCAAGGCGGCGAGGGAGGCCCTGAACCCCGAAGGCCGGTCAGCACGGGCTGGGCCCGATGGATTCTCCAACCTGAAGGAAGTCGAGCTCTTGGATCTCACCTTCAGGGCGCCCGACCGGGTGGTGCTCGAACTGTGTATCTCGGGCATGTTTCCCGAGGAGGCGAGGGCGCTCGCCATTCGGAAGCGTCCGATCTCCTTCGCCGCTGTGAAGTGGCTGAAGGACGAGCTTGGGTGGGATCCTGCCACCCATCAGAATCTCTCGGACATTTGTCCGAGCGAACTGTGGCTCGGACTGATAGACCGAGCGCTCGCTCGCGGCCGGCAGATAATTCTTCCCGAGATGGAGAATTTCTATGCCGAGTACAAAAAGTACCGGCAGAATGTCATGGCCGCGGGGAAGATCGTGGAGGCCCTCGTGGATGAAGGGACGGTGGGGAAACTCATCGCCCTTCGAAATCGGGTACCGCGGCATGTTGCCGCGGTACCCGAGGTCCACGCGGGCGCGGTACCCGCGGGAATGGAGGCGGTAGCGACCGCTGCCGCCAACGAAGACGATGCCACCCAATTGCCGGCCGAAACATGTTCGATCGGCGGGTGTGATGGCCAGGTAGCCGAATGCGGCTACCAGGTCGTCGTCAGGGACGGCGTCGAATCCGTGGCCGGGATTTGCGAGAAGCACCTCGCCAAGGTGCTTCGTGCAAATCCGGCACGGCTTTTCCTCCGTAAGGAGGAAGCCGAGAAGCGTGTCGCCTCGCAGATGAGAGACGACGAGGATCTCGCCATCTTCATGGCGAGCATCGTGCCGGAATAGCGCCTTCATTCAACACGCAGTTCTTCGCCCCGTGCCATAGGCACGGGGCGTTTTCATTTTTTTTACGAACGCACGCGCTCGTTGCGCTCTTTTTGAAATATTGTATACTATGACCATCTATGACCGTACATATGCGACATACGCGCGCGCATACGCGCAATAGGCGTGCGCATCATGCCCTGGCGGTGACGGGACTGGTTGCATGCGCGAAATGCAAACAGCCCCATCTCCGCCACCGCGCATGCCTTAATTGTGGCACATACCGCGGACGGCAGGTCATTGATGTTGCGGCTCGAACTGCCAAGAAAGTTGCGAAGAGCAAGGCTCGTCGCGAGGCTCTATCGAAAACAGCAGGCGAATCGAACAAGTAGTAGTTAGTTAGGCCTTTAAAAAGGATACAACGCAAGCACAATGGCCAATCGGCACCTTTTACGCAGTATTGCAATGCAGTCGCTCTTTGAGTGGGACTTCAGAGGGGTCGCTCCTGGCGCTGTTAATTCCATCATCGAGCGTAATATCGCCGAGTTTGCGGTAGGAATGACGAACCTTTCGTTCATTACCGCCCTTGTGAATGGGGTGATCGAAAAGCAGTCAAGCCTTGATGAAATCATAGAAAAGGCGGCCCCTGAATGGCCGATCGCGCAGATATCGATCGTTGACCGCAACATATTACGGATAGGATTATATGAATTGCTTTTTTCTGATCGAAAACAAGTTCCAGCGAAGGTTGCCATCAATGAGGCGATCGAACTTGCCAAGACATTTGGCGGAGAATCGAGCGGCCGCTTCGTTAATGGCGTTCTTGGTACCGTATACAAAGAGATTGGCGAACCGGGCAAAGACGAAGTAACCCAACAAAAGCCGAAACGCAATACCGATATTTCCGATGAAGAGCGAGCGAAACTCCCAATCGACCGTCTCGCGGGAACGCTTGTCTATGCAAGGGATGATGACCAGATATTTTTTGCTCTGGTGCATGATGTGTTCGGATACTGGACACTCACAAAGGGGAGGATTGACAAGCATGAATCCACCATGGATGGCGCTGTGCGAAAAGCGAAGGAGGAAATCGGACTCGATATTTCTATTACCGCAACGCTCGGGGAAAATGAATATATCGCTAGCGACCCCGAGCGAGGGAAGGTGCGCAAGCAAGTTGCGTACTTTCTTGCCGAGTCGCCAAAGCGGGAGCTCAAGCTCAAGGAAACAGGCGGGCTCGATGACGCTCGATGGTTTGCGTTTGGCGATGTCGCCGAACTCAAGATGTATGACGACATAACGCCGCTATTTGTAAAAGCGATTGAACTGCTCGGTGTCGGCGCAAAAGCAACCACAGAGAAGATATGAAGGCATTTTCAGAATTTGAAGAAAAAACTGGCATAGTGTTTGCAAACAAGGACTTGCTAATGCAGGCGTTTTTACACCGCTCCTATCTAAATGAGCATCGCGAGGTTCGCATGGACCACAATGAGAGGCTTGAGTTTCTGGGGGACGCTGTGCTCGAACTAGTGACAACCGCATATTTGTTTGAGAAGTATCCCGACAAGCCGGAGGGGGAACTCACTAGCTATCGCGCCGCGCTTGTGAATACCGTTAGTATTTCTGGTGTTGCAGGAGAACTTGGCATGAATGATTTCTTGCTTCTCTCGAAGGGAGAGGAAAAAGATACTGGTCGCGCCCGTTCGTACATTCTCGCGAATACTTTTGAAGCATTTATCGGGGCTCTCTATCTCGACCAGGGGTATGAAGCGGCGCGCAAGTTCATCGCCCGCACGCTCCTTGTCAAAACTGACGATGTTGTGCGCGAACGACTTTGGCAGGACCCGAAAAGTTTCTTTCAGGAAAAATCTCAAGATATCTATGGCGTAACTCCGTTGTACCGAGTGCTTTCTGAAAGCGGGCCTGATCACGACAAGCAATTCATAGTGGGCGTGTATATAGGTGACGAGCAGATTGCAAGCGGGGAAGGGCACTCAAAGCAAGAAGCGGAGCAGGCCGCCGCATCGAGTGGTCTTACTGTCAAAGGTTGGCGTTCATAGGGTATATGCTTCAGCGGCTTGAGCTCACGGGTTTCAAATCATTCGCCAAAAAAACAGCGCTTTCCTTCACTGCTCCCGTCACCGCGGTTGTCGGGCCGAACGGTTCTGGAAAGAGCAATGTTGCCGAGGCGTTCCGTTGGGTGCTCGGCGAACAGTCACCGACCTCGATCCGCGCAAAACGCGGAGAGGACTTCATCTTCCACGGTTCTGCGAAGATGCCGCGACAGAATCAGGCGCGAGTCGCCATCACCTTTGCAAATGCCGATCGTCGTTTCCCAATCGATTATCGCGAGGTAACGATATCGCGAACCGTTCATCGGGACGGCGTCAATGAGTATGCGATAAACGGCAGTCGAGTGCGCTTGAAAGATGTTGTCGAAATGCTTGCGTCTGTTGGCATCGGCGCATCAAGTCATCACATTATCGGACAGGGAGAGGCGGACAGAGTTCTTCTCGCAAATCCTGTAGAGCGACGCACGATGATAGAGGATGCGCTTGGAATAAAGATATATCAGTACAAGAAACATGAGAGTGAGCGAAAACTAGAAAAGACGCTGGAACACATGGCGCAAATCGAATCATTGCGAAAAGAGATCGCCCCTCATCTTGCGTTTTTGAAAAAACAGGCTGATAAAATTGCCGCGGCTGAACGAATGCGCGATGAATTGTCGTTACTGTACCGGGAATATCTGAAGCGCGAATCACTCTTCCTTGCTTCATGCCGCTCGAAGCTGACTGATGTTCGTGCAATTCGAGAAAAATTATCAGTGATAATGAAGCAATTGGAGTCTGCTCCAAATGTTCTGGAGACGGATAGTGCGTCAAGGGCAGAGGATGAAATAGCACGCCTAAAAAAGGAATATGCAAATACCAGAGGAAGAATCACGAGTCTTTTGCGCGAGGCCGGGAAACTTGAAGGGATGCTCGCGGTTCGAGAAGAAGTTAGCGGCGGGAGAGAAAGCGGCAGAAACATAGCAATATCAAGGGACGTGTGTCGCGCGCTCGACGATGAAGTCTCCGCAATCCTGCGCGAAAACCAAACGGCGCCCACGCTGTCGCATCTAACAGGGCTTCTCGATCGGCTCGTGAAGGCTGTGCGCGCTTTCCTTGCGCCGCTCTACGACAATAGCGCGTCTCCGCAATCCTGCGCGGAGACTGGTTCTCGATGTGAAAAAGAACGGATGGAAATTAGTGGGCGCCTTGCCGCGCACGAAAAGGAACAGCGAGAATTAGAATCAAGAGAGCGCGAAATCGAGGGGTTGCTTGCGGCCGCGCGGCGGGCGGACGAAGCCCGCCGCGCGGCCGTTGACCGGGCAGGTCTTGAAAGCGCAGTGCTTGCGAGCAAGAAAGCAGAGCTTGAAACTGAAATAACGCTTGCAGAAGCGCAGAAGACAAATTACGAGCGGCTGATCGCAGAATGGAAGCGTGAGCAAACGGAAGCGGCGATCATTGCCGGACGAAGCGCACTCGATTACGAGTCGTTTCCAGTCAGCGACGATGCCATAATCGAGGATCGCAGTGAGCAGGATTCAAGACGCCGAAAGATCGAACGACTTAAGTTGAAACTTGAAGATATCGGGGGAGACGGTCGCGATATCGCGGCGGAGCATGCGAAGGTTGCAGAGCGAGATGCATATCTCGCTCACGAGATGGGGGATATCGAGAAGAGTATAACCGGACTGCGCCAGATTATCACGGAACTTGCAGAGCGTCTTGACACAGAGTTTGAAGGCGGTATTCGAAAGATCAACGCGGAGTTCGGTAAATTCGTGCAAGTATTGTTTGGCGGTGGTCGCGCGGAGCTTGTGCCTGTCGTTGTCTCAAGGCCGGGACGCCGTCGCGCTTCCGAAGATGAAGTCCCTGGGGATAGTGAAATCGACGGAGACTCGGCCGCACAGGGAACGCGAGAATCGGGTATTGATATCATTATCGAGCTGCCAAAAAAGCGAGTGAGAGGACTTCAGATGTTATCGGGCGGAGAACGAGCGCTCGTTTCGCTTGCGCTCGTTTTCGCTACAAGCCAGATTCATCCGCCCCCATTCTTGGTGCTCGATGAGACTGACGCCGCGCTCGATGAAGTCAATTCAGGAAAGTATGGAGCGATGGTTTCCGAACTTGCAAAAAATACTCAACTCATCGTTGTAACGCACAATCGTGAGACCATGACTCGCGCTGATACTCTCTATGGAGTAACTATGGGGAGCGATGGAGTCTCTCAACTACTATCGATCGGGTTCCTTGATCAAGGTTCAACCTAGGTTGAACCTTGATTATTCTGCTATGGCGAGATCTATGAGACGCCGCGGCAAATCCGTGTTTTTTACTTTTATGCGAACTTTATCTCCAAGACGGTAGCGCCGTCCGCTACGCCTGCCGACAAGCGCTAGTTGGTCTTCAACATAGTCGTAAAAGTCGTCACCAATATCGCGCACTCGAACCATCCCTTCCGATTTTGTTGTTTCAATTTGGGCATAGATGCCATACTTACTCACACCAGTTACGACGCCATCGTATATCATTCCAATATGGTCTGTCATGAATTCGGTATGCTTGTAACGAATTGATGCGCGCTCCGCCTCCGATGCCTTTATTTCCATTTCAGAAGAATGTCGCGAAGCCGCTTCATAATATTCAGGATCGGGAGAAGGCTTATCTGCTAAATATCCCTCGAGCAATCGGTGCACCATTACATCTGGATAACGGCGAATGGGCGATGTGAAGTGAGTATAATGCTTGAATGCGAGCCCATAATGGCCAATATTCTTCACTGAATAGATAGCCTTCGCCATCGAGCGTAAGAGAGAGAATTGTATAAGATTCTGCTCAGGTTTATCAGCCACCGCACCGATAAGTCGATTCACTTCTAACGAAGCTACCGTATCTCGTTTTAGAGTTAAGGAATGCCCGAATTGTCTGGCAAGCGCTACGACGCGTGATATTTTTTCGGGCGGCGGCTCATCGTGCACGCGATAGACGAATGTCTTGCGACCGGCGTGGGAGATACGATCTATATATTCGGCAACTTCTCTATTGGCGAGGAGCATAAATTGCTCGATGAGTTTATTTGTATCAAGAAGCGGTTTTGGGATAATCTCGATGGGTTTTCCATCTCGGTCGAGACGAAATTTAACTTCATCCGAAGTGAACGCGATCGCCCCTGCCGCCTCGTTTTTCGCGCGGAGTATTTTAGCTATCGCATTAAGGCGGAGCAGTTCCTTTGCGAATGCACCATTTCCCGTATCAAGCACTGCCTGCGCGCTTTCATAGGTGAAGCGTTTTTGTGAGTGAATGACCGTTTTGCCTATCCAGCGATCGAGTACATCGCCCATATCATTCATGATGATTACGGCAGAAAATGATAGGCGATCCTCGTTTGGACGCAGACTGCAGACATCGTTTGAGATGACTTCAGGTAGCATTGGAATGGTTCGATCGACTAAATACACAGAAGTTGCGCGCCTTGCCGCCTCCTTGTCCATTGCGGTTTTTGGCTTTACATAATGAGTAACATCGGCAATATGAATGCCGACTTCAAGAGTGCCATTATCTCGCATCTCCACTGACAGCGCATCGTCGAAGTCTTTCGCGTCCTCGGGGTCGATCGTGAATGTAGAAACACCTCGAAAGTCGCGGCGACGCGCGATTTCTTCCGACATTATCTCACGTGGTATGCGCCGAGCCTCCTCTTCGACGGCAGGCGGGAAGGTATGAGCGAAACCGCTATCCATGAGGATAGCAAGCATCTCCGTGTTATGTTCCCCTGCGGGGCCTATCAGGTGCTCGATGCGGCCTGTCGGACTCTTTTTCGGGTCATTCCACTCAACGAGTTCGACGAGCGCTTTCCAGCCAACTTTTATGCCGTCATGAGGAAGAGAAAATGGAACATGTATGCGCGCGTCATCCGCGACGAGAATGTTTTTACTATTTTCTTCTCCTATCGTGCCGACAAATCGCATCTTGACGCGCGCAAGGACTTCGGCAACTTTTGCTTCTGTTTGGGAAATTTGCTGCACGCGAACGGTATCGCCGTTCAGCGCTGTACCGAGGTGTTCTGGCGCAATAACGAGAGATTCTTCCGCATCGAGGGGTGTGAAATAGCCGCCGCCGCGAGTAGTGATTACGATCGGCCCCTCATGGTATTTAATTTTCATTGATACCCACAATAACGTATTTTATACTCTGCGTCAAAGAGTATATACTGCCGTATATGTCTACTATCAGGGTCGGGGTTTTGCGTGGCGGTCCAAGCGACGAATATGATGTGTCTCTTAAGACTGGCGCCAGTGTACTTAAAAATCTGCCGGAAAAGTACAAACCCGTTGATATTCTGCTTTCAAAAGAGCGAGTATGGCACGCAAACGGCATTCCGCAAACAGCCGCTCAAGTTTTCCGTTCAGTTGAGGTTGTTTTTAATGCCCTCCATGGAGCATATGGGGAAGACGGGAAGATTCAACAGCTATTCGAGGCTCATGATGTGCGGTATACGGGTTCTGGTCCGCTCGGTTCGGCGCTCGGAATGAATAAGATTATGGCGCAGGATGTGTATCGAAACGCAGGTTTGCGCGCGACCCAGCATTTCGTGGCGGATGTTCGACATCATGAACCCGAAGCGCTCTCTCGGATGATAGCGAGGCGCCTTTCTCCGCCCTGGGTAGTTAAGCCGCCGTCGGGGGGTTCATCCATCGGCATTGAAATTGCTCGAATCCCGTCAGCTCTCGTCTACTATCTCGAAAAGCTATTTCTCTCCGGGGAAACAAAGGTACTTGTTGAGCAGATGATATTTGGCAGGGAGGCAACTTGTGGAGTCATTGAAGATTTTCGCGGCCATCGATACTATGCGCTTCCGCCAGTAGAGATTATTCCACCCGCAGGGCGAAGTTTTTTTGACTATCAGAGTAAATATGACGGGAATACGCGCGAGATTGTTCCTGGTAATTTTTCCACCGAAGAACGCGCGGCGATTCGCGACGCGGCGATTCGCGCGCATCGCGCGCTTGGACTTCGACACTATTCTCGCTCTGATTTCATCGTTACGAAGCAGGGCCCATATATACTTGAGACCAACACGCTTCCGGGGCTTACGAACGAGTCTCTCTTTCCAAAGTCGCTGGCGGCTGTCGGCGCTACATATCCAGATTTTCTTGATCATATGATCACGCTGGCGCTGAATCGTGCATAATATTGTTTGGCTCAAGGCTGTGTTTTACTGTTCACATCGCGCGTTATTAAGAAGACTTAAGTCAGCCTTTTTCGCTCATTGCGAAACGAATAAAATGTTGTATAATTTTTAGCCTGGGCCCGTAGCTTAGTTGGTAGAGCGCCGCACTTGCACTGCGGAGGTCAGGAGTTCGAATCTCCTCGGGTCCACAATATTAATTACCCCACCCTTATCATCGTTTCAGGGTGGAATGCGGGCGGGAGACCATAGGCCGCGATGCCGTAATGTTCATAGCGTTCGTTGTCGTGACGGATGAGGTCATGCCAGCGATTATCAAGTTCGTGCGTTGGGAGATATGTGCGATGATACACCCATGGATCTTCGAATACGATGCGTTCCTCATCGAAACCGATAGCAACGACATAGTGTCCGTCCGAGTAATTTGTTCGCCAGTCGACATGCTCTCGCATAGCCCATGCCTGGAGGAGCAGAATAACGGGAGTATTTTGGGTGATATAGTTCCGAATATCGTCAACTGACATCTGGCCCGCATCTGTTTTTATTCCATATGAGTGGAGCGCACTTACCATCGTCTTTGGGTGCGTGCCGTTGTCGGTCGTGCCGAGGCGTTCGAAGAGCTCATCGAGTCGCACCTCGATACCGTAATACAAGAGCACCGATTGCAATGCAGTCGGGCCGCAATCATAAAATTGCGTCTGTTTCATTTCTGGAAATCGCAGGATTTTCATAAGTACTATTTTTTATACTATAACTCCCTTATTGTCGAGTGCGCAACGGTAATCTGTGGGTTGTTTCGTCCCGTGGAATGATTTATAGTGCTATGTGCGCGCGCGTAGCTCAGATGGTTAGAGCGCACGCTTCACACGCGTGAGGTCCCAGGTTCGATTCCTGGCGTGCGCACCAAAATCTGACCTTGCGCAGGAGATGAAATCATGTCAATACGGGCCTGTAGCTCAGTTGGTAGAGCGCTGCATTCGCATTGCAGAGGTCAGGGATTCGAATTCCCTCAGGTCCACAAAATTAATCTTGCTGGTCAGTTTGAAAATAGTGGAGTATAATTACTTTTATGAAAACTGCCGCGGCGCTCTGTGTCATGGTCGCCCTTATGGGAGTCGGAATATTCGGTTATTCCGCAATGGCTAAAGTCGATATGCATGGCGGGGCAAGATGTCTTGCGGCAACTGTCCAAAATTCAGCATGCCCCGAATCTTCTGCGATATCGCTTTCTGAGATTTTCTTCCATACGAGCGCTTTGCGAACCTTCGGTGGCACAATAGGGACTGAAATTTCACAATTTCTCGCCGTGCTTCTTTTTGTGGCAATCACATTCGTCGTTGTGCGAAGAAATAGTTTACCTTTTTCTTTTTGGGGCGCAGAGAATGTCTTCGTATTATTTGTTCGAGAAGTCAATCGCATTTCATGTTATGCTATCGAGTTATTTTTGAACTGGATCACGCAGAGAAAATTCGCATACTCGCGCGAAGAATGAATGGCGCGGTTCTCCGCGCGATTTTTTGAAAGGATTTTTATCCTTACTTTTATTCATTTCTCCGTATGAAAAACAATAACATCATTCAGTTCTTAATTATCATAGCGATTTCGGCCGGGTTTATATGGTTTTCCTCGATGCAAAAATCATCTCCTTCCCAAATAGCGATTATATCCGAAGCTTTTCCTGTGCTTATTGCGAACGAAAGTTCCTTCGACTTCGGTTCGATTTCTATGGCCGACGGAAATGTCCGCCATGATTTCGTTGTTCGGAACGCAAGTGCGGTGCCGATAACAATAGAAAAACTTTACACCTCGTGCATGTGCACATTGGCGACATACATATCGGCCGGTGAAAAGAAGGGACCCTTCGGGATGCCCGGCCACGGGTTTGTGCCCAGCCTTTACGCCTCTCTTCCTGCGGGCGAATACGCAACTGTAACTGTCGAATTTGACCCAGCGGCGCACGGGCCTGCCGGGATTGGCCGAATTGACCGCGCAGTTAGGCTCGAATCCGGAAAGAACGCCCTGATCGAGCTTTCTATCAGCGCGAATATAACTCCGTAAAGCAAGCCCATGAACAGAAAAAGAGTCGCGCTCATCACGGTCTCCGCGATAGTTGTTATCAGCGCATTCATCCTAGGGAACGCTCCGCAGGCATCTAGTTTCATCTGGAAAGTTAGCGACGAAGGAACATGGCTTTTGCCACTTGTCGGCATAGCCGCGCTGGTTGACAGCATTAATCCATGCGCCTTCTCAATATTACTCGTGACCATTGCATTTCTTTTCAGCGTCGGGAAAATGCAACGGGATATCCTTAAGATAGGCGGCGTATACATTATCGGTATCTTCTCCGCATATTTTCTCATCGGTATTGGTATACTTGAAGCCCTGCATCTTTTTGACACGCCTCATTTTATGTCGAAGATCGGTGCGGGACTCCTTGTCGCGTTCGGCGTGCTTAGCCTTGTCAACGAGTATGTCCCTTCATTTCCGATAAAACCCCGCATTCCGCACGTCGCGCATCGGAAGATCGCGGAGCTCGTGGAAGTCGGAACTGTGCCAACGGCGTTTTTTTTGGGAGCCCTCGTTGGGTTATGCGAGTTTCCATGCACTGGCGGGCCATATCTAATGGTACTCGGTCTACTGCATGACGCGAACTCGTATTATAGGGGTCTCGGATATCTTCTCTTCTACAACATCATCTTCATCTTGCCGCTCGTTCTCATGCTCGGATTAGCGAGTGACCACGCCCTACTTGAAAGAGTGAGAGAATGGCAGAGGAGCGAACGAAAAGCGATGCGCGTGTTGGGAGGCATTGCCATGATTATTCTCGGAACGATTATATACTTACTGTGATATGTTATTACAGTATGATTATCCCACTCATCTCGATCTTCATTATTGCCGGGATGGCCTACGGCGCGAAGCGCTTGTTCGCTCTCCCCCTATGCCCAATCTGCGTTGGTGTATTCTTAACCTGGCTCTGGATGCTCGGTCTTTCATTCGCAGGGTATGACATTAATCTCATTATTCCGGCCATCCTTATGGGTGGTTCTGTCGTCGGGATCGCTAATGAAATAGGGAAACGCATTCGACAAACATCCGATTTGGTCGCTTTCAAAATGCTATTTATCCCCGCCGGATTTGTTGTTGTATATGGAATTGTTGAACGGGTATGGATCGAAGCGGCCGTCGCTTCTGCGGTGGCCATTTTGATCATTGTCACCTATGTTCGAAAAAAGGTCGTCTCGCCACCACTAGAAAAAGAAGCGCATATCGTGGCTATCGAAAAAGATATGAAAAACTGCTGCTAATCTATTTCTCGCAGAAAGGTCTAATCAATTTTGAAAAAGAAAAGAGGGAGTTTGTTTTCACAAACTCCCTCATCGAATCAATTATCGCTCTGTTTCGTCCTCGTCCTCGTCTTCGAATTTGAGTGTTATTATCGGAGACTTTGCGAGTTTCAGTCCAATGTCCTCGAGGACCCGATGCACCTCGCGCAAGCTAGCACGCCAGAAACCAGATATCTGCACAAGATCGTGGGTGGTCTTCTGCACGAGATCGCGAACCGTGCAGATGTCCCTCGCTTGCAAGAGGGACTTAACCCGCGTGCTTAGTTCCAGTACATTCACGCTTGCGTCAAGAATTTTCTCGTGCTCTAACAGTTCCAGTTTTGTGGAACTTATGACGAGTTCGCCCTGCTCGTTCTCCACGAGCATGGTCGTTTGTCTCCAGATTTTCATATCGCCTCCTATCCACTCCCGTACCACCTTGATTACATCGTCGAGTTCCATTCGGGGGGGGGTTCCGCCGGACCTGCGGCCTGTGCCACGCGGCGAGTTCGGAAAATTCCTCAATCAATTTTTTCAAGCTCGATTCGTGCCGATTACATTATCGCCTACCAATTAGGGAATGTCAAATTTTTCATGGGCGGCGAATTGGTTGGCTCGCCCAGCCGCGCCTCGGGGCGAGCCGGGGTATGGATCGAAGCGGCCGTCGCTTCTGCGGTGGCCATTTTGATCATTGTCACCTATGTTCGAAAAAAGGTCGTCTCGCCACCACTAGAAAAAGAAGCGCATATCGTGGCTATCGAAAAAGATATGAAAAACTGCTGCTAATCTATTTCTCGCAGATGCGTTAAATGTCTGGCGCCAAGCTACAAGAAACCCGATGAAGTTATTAATCAACTCGTTGTGTTAAAAGTTTGAAACCACCTCTTATTATCAATGTAAACAAAATATGCACCTTTGCTTACGTAGGGTCAAGTGATGTAAACAAACTTGAAATGTGGAAAACCGAACAGCGTTTCCGTAATAATACACTTTTGTATCATTACGGAAATTCACACCCAACTATGGCAACCTAGGCATAATAAGTGGTAAAACAAATCCAACAGTTAAAAAATAAGCGCCTCACGGAGCAACCTGAAATGAACACCTAATTTTGGTGTGTTTATACAACTCCGCTCGAACTCACTTTATCAAAAACCTCTGAAAAAA
>CAZPGN010000007.1:0-35464 GCA_964586635.1 uncultured Candidatus Saccharibacteria bacterium
CGCTTTCTTTAAAGGATGGCTGCTTCTAAGCCAACCTCCTCATTGTCAGAGAAATCTCACCTCCTTACGTGCACTGAGTGTAGATTTGGGGACCTTAAATGACGGTTAGGGCTGTTCCCCTGTTTGACCAATGGAGCTTCGCCCCCATGGTCTAACTGCCATGTTCTTAGTCCGCGGTATTCGGAGTTTGATAGGAAAGACGAGGTTTCCCCCTATTCGTTCCTTCCAGTGCTCTACCCCCGCGGGGAACACATAACGCTAGCCCAAAAGCTATTTCGGAGAGAACCAGCTATTACCAGGTTCGATTAGCTTTTCACTCCTTACCACAAGTCATCCGATAGTGTTGCACGGCTAAACGGTTCGGGCCTCTCCCTACCTTTCGGTAGAGTTCACCCTGCTCATGGCAAGCTCACCTGGCTTCGGGTCTGATGCATGCGACTTTTCCCTCGCCTGGCGGCGAGGGATACGCGCTATTCACACTCGGTTTCCCTGTGGCTCCATCCTCATCGGACTTAGCCGCGCCGAATGCATCAACTCGTTGGCTCATTCTTCAATAGGCACGCCGTCGTCCTTGCGGACTCCGACTACTTGTAAACATATGGTTTCAGGTTCTATTTCAACGCCCTCACCGGGCTACTTTTCACCTTTCCCTCACGGTACTTGTTCACTATCGATCTCCAAATGTATTTAGCCTTGCCGGTTAGTTCCGGCAGATTCCCCCGAGCTTTTCGTGTCCCGAGGTACTCAAGAACGGCAACTGAAGAGATGCTGTGTTTTCAAATACAGGGCTTTTACCTTCTATGGCTCTGCGTCCCAGCAGATTCTTTTAACAACAGCATTTGGTAACTCTTTCGGATAACCGCGTCGCCGCCTTTCAACCCCCCTCGACAGTTTTGTATCTAAGTACTGTAATGCATATACATCACTCGTACACAAAACTGTCGAGGGGTTTGGGCTCTTCCCAGTTCGCTCGCCGCTACTACGGGAATTCCAAATCCTTTTTGCATACTGGAAATAATTTCCCGCACGCAAAAAGGATTCTGTATTGGTTTCTTTTCCTCCGGGTACTGAAATGTTTTACTTCCCCGGGTGCGCTCCGCGCACAGCACGGGATATTCAAATATGATTATTTAAACAGCCTGTGCTATGCACGGCTCCGAGGTTTTTCCTCGGAAGGTTTCCCCATTCGGACATCTCCGGATCGACGGTTGCTCGTCACCTCCCCGAAGCTTATCGCAGACATGCCACGCCCTTCATCGCCATTTGGAGTCAAGGCATCCACCATATGCTCTTGCATTTCCGCAGGGAAATGCATGAACCGCACGATGGAAGAAACATCTCCTCGATGTGTCTTCCTTGAATACAATTTTTATTACCTGCTGTATTGAGTTTTCAAGGGACTCTCTACGCGCTCCCCGAAAGAAAAAACCGCCCGAGAGCGGTCCGTGCCTATGCCAAAAAGGCTATTCACAGTCCGCAAGAGTGATTTTGTGTGGGATGCATACAGTGATTGCCATTATATACATTCCAAAATACATGTCAACAAAATCGGGGTGGACGAAAAAAGCCCCGCACAGGGGCTTTTTTCTTTCACATTCACTCCGTACGAAGTGAAGATCTCGACTATTTACCCGCAATGTCACGACGGAGCCGTTCGAGATAGCTTGCCGCCGCATCTCTGCCGCCCAAGCCAAACGCCAAACCGCCCGCCAACGCGAGCATCGCAACGAGGCCGGTGAACAGCGTCTGTGCGAACGACGCCGCAATACCAAGCTGTGCGAGCGCGACAAGGATCGCAAAAATCCAAATCGCCCATTTCGCAACTCCGCCCGCTAGGTGCGCGGCGGGAATATGCGCGGCCTTTGCCGAGCCGACTATCACCTTGTGACTCACATCGGCAAGCACGGCGGCCAATAGCAATATGATAGCCGCAACAATTACATTCGGCAGGTATCCGAGCACGATCTCACGCAGGAAGAGATTCACATCTGTGAGACCGAGCACATCGATTGCCGCAACTAAAACGACGACGACCAGATACCATTTTACGAGTCCGCCGAGGAACATCCCGGAATCAAGCCGGAATCCGGCTCGGTTCAACGCTTCCTCAACGCCAAGCGGACGAAGCGCATTATCGAGCTTGAGCGATGCGGCAAAACGCGCCACAACGCCGCCGATGAACGCCGCTACGGCCCATCCCACAATGAGGATGAGTATCGAGGCAAGGAGCGGAAGTAGGAAGTCGGACAACTGACTCCAGATATCCTGGAATGTCTGTGCAAGGACTTCACTCCATGTTTGTAATACCATAACGATAGATCTAAAGTTATTTTGGTTCGTATGATGACCCTAGTAGCGCGAGAACATGCGGCGGTATCGACCACGCCGAACGCACCCGCGAACAATGCGCACTGCGCATCTTCGGGTATGCCGTTATTTTATCACGCAACAGGAACTGCGGCTCGAAGGCATTGTGGATAATACAAATTAGCAAGAGCGTTAGTTCGCTATAGAGTCATTTGTTGAAGACGCAGAATCCTCTGCGGACGCTGTTTCCGTCACATCGAGTGCAGTCGTCAAGTCGGGCTCCGCTTCAGGTATTTCAATTTGTGTTGGTGTCGCGCTCTCATCAGTCGTCACTGGAACTGTATCTTCTTGAGAAACGGGCGCATCTGCCCCCTCAACGATCGGCTCTTGACTCACTGTCACTGGTTCGGCGGAAGGCTCCACAACGTTTGGCGCAACCGATGAAGTCGTAACTCCGGCCCCGTCTACAATGGTCTTGAATTGTTCGCCTGTTATGCACACCTCGTCAACGCAAAGCTTTTCAGTTGTAATATTTTCGGCAATAAGCGTGCGGAGCCTTGTTACTCCAGACTCAATCCTCGTACCCAAGTTAGCAAGACCAGCCCGCACATCATCGAGCGTAAGTCTCCCGTCAGCCTGTCCCGTAATCGCCTGTATGCGGGACTCGAGACCTGCAAGCGAGATATTGAGGTTGTCTATCTCCCCCTTCTGCGCCTTAACGGCGGCAAGAGCGAATGAGGTGAGTTTATAGAGGTCTACTCCCTTACCCGATGCCGAAAGAACTTCCACGGGAGCTTCTTCGGCAATAAGACCAAGGCGAGTCGGTTCGGAGCTCGGTTCGGACAGGTAGTGATAGCGAGCGATATTGATAGTATCAAGTTTGTCGAGGATGTCTCTTTCTTCCTCGTCATTGAGGTATTCGATATTCTTCTTCGATTTGCCGGTCGAAATGTTGACGAATCCTGTGGCGGCGATGTCTCCCATAACCTGGAGCTTGTAGTCGGGGGTAGTTGTCCCAATACCGAGCGATCCGGCGATGCTCGATGTGGCAGTGCTTGAAGCGAGAATAAAGGAATCAGCGACAAGCCGCGTTGCAGAAAGAGAGCCGGTGGAAGTACTGAATGAGAGGCGGAGGTCATCGGTGAGCTCGCCGCGCCCGCCAACGAACAGAAGCGAGTTCGCAGTGCGGCTCGTCACAATATCACCTGTAGCGGTAAGCGTTCCCGTTGTGAGAGAGGTCGCCGTTACGGAATTTGCCGCAAGAATGTCAGTCGCGAGAGACGATGTGGTCGCAGAACCAGAGAGAAGTATATCTCTCGCAGAAATGGAGCCCGACACTGTAAGCGCATGGGTCGGGGTTGTGGTGCCTATGCCAAGACGCTGATTTCCTCTGTCATAGACGAGCGCGCTGGCGCTCTCAAGTTTACCTCGCGAGTCAATGAAGGTAAGACTATTTATGTCGAGCGTCGTATAAATATCGTTTGCCGTGAGGGCGGTAGTAGACGCATATCGGAAGGTAGAGGGAGTGGTTGTGGAAATGGAGGTGAAGACATTGGCGAGCACATCCCCTGCAACAGCGAGAGTTGCTCCCGGAGTGGTTGTGCCTATGCCGAGGCGTCCGCTCACTTGGTCATACACGAAGGTGCTAGCGCTTGTCAGAAGACCCTCACTTCCGATAAAAGGAACGGTATTTGTTGCAAGGCCGGTGTAGATGCCGTTACGAGCTGTCAAGGTTCCCTCGGCAAGGCTCGCTAGGACATCGTAGTGCGCATCTGGGGCATAGTGGGAAGTATTGACGAAGACGATGATGGTCGAAGTGGCGGATGAACTCGTTGCGGTAAAGGAAGTCAAGGCGGTGCCGATAATAGTACCTGTCGTGGTGGCGCGGGCGCCGTAGCCAGGTGTTGATGAAATAGTGACAGGATCGCCACGGTAGATCGAGCCGCCGTCGAGGGTGACTTTAACGGGGACACGACCTGCTAACGCAAGGGCAACCTTGTCATTTTGCTTCTCGAACTTGCCGCCAAGCGCCCTGATGCGATTCCCTTCAAATACGATTGCGGGGCTGGTTGAAATGATGCCAGCGATGCGTGAATTGGAGGCTTGCGTAGCTCGTTCAACATGTTCGTCAGAGAGCGCGCTGAAAGAGACTATCTCTCCCGCGCGGAGGGTGCTATCAAGGGTCGGGAAAAGTTCGGCTAAGTCAATGAGTACGCAGTCTGCTGCTGCCGCGCCTGATTCCTGACATGTATCCGCCGCATCTATCGCAATAGCATTTGCTCCGTTGCCAGAACCCGTTGCTTTAATAATAAGCGCGGGTTTTGTGTTGTTATTTGTGTTATCTATCGCAATAGTGCCTTCAGGAGTTGTCGTTCCAAATCCCGTGAGTCCATTATCCTGAATGACAACGCGCGTCGTCGAAGCATTATCAACTACCTGGAACGCATATTTCGTCCCTGTCCCTCCGCCCCATACTGTTAATCGGCTGGCGGGAGATGTGGTTCCGATAGCGACGCCGAGATCATTAACACTGTTTACTGTATATTCATTTGCTCGACCAAAAACCGTAATTGCAGGCAGATCTGCAATATATGCCGTGTAGCTCTCGGCCGTGCTCGATGCTGTTGTTGAGGACACCGGTAGATTTACCCAGGACACGGAGCCCGCACTCGTGTCAAATTTGAGTGAGGTTAGATTTGCCTGGTCGATATATGTCTTTCCGCTCCCCCTTTCATATACAAAATCTCCCAGCGGCGTGGCCAGTCCTCCAGCGAATGTCGATGTTGCTGTTGTTGAAGTCGCTATCCAGTTTTCAAGCAATCCCACACCGTCTACCACAAAAGCGTACTGTGTTGAAGTGGTCGCTATTCTCATTGAACTGGTCGCGAACGCAGTGCCCGTAGTCAATTCGCCATTTACGGTCGTCGAACCAAACAATGCGCCGCCGCCTATAGAGAGGTATTGAGACGGGGTGGCGGTGGCAATGCCAAACTTGAGGTGTGTTGGGTCAAACACAAGATTCGCGCTTCCCGTAATGGCTGTTGCGCCGCTCCAGTAAGCAACCTGATTAGCCGCGCCTGAACCCGTAATGGTTCCACCGCCAGCACCCGCAACACAAGAACCGTTTATCGAGAAGCATCCAGCTGTTATGTCAATGCCGTTAGAAAGTGTTGAGCTTGCGCCGCCTGTCTGGTTTATACTCCCGCCCGTGATGCGAAGCCCTTGGCTCGATGCAAGACCTACCGTAGAGAGTCCTCCGCTCCAAGTCGAAGTAGCCGTGCTTCTGTTTAGTATTGCTCCCGCGTTTGCGGAAATCGTAATGCCGCGACCATTGACTAGAATACCTCCAGTTTCGATACCTCCGTCAAATGTTGATGTTGCAGAGCCTTCCACCCAAATGGTGCTGGTGGCGCGCAGGCCAGATACCGTCGTCGATGCGAGTATTGCATTGCCGTGGACTGCAAGAGCGAAGCCGGAGGAGGGTGAGGTGGTGCCGATGCCGACTCCACCTC
This sequence comes from uncultured Candidatus Saccharibacteria bacterium, assembly GCA_964586635.1. GTDB lineage: Bacteria > Patescibacteriota > Minisyncoccia > Phycocordibacterales > CAZPGN01 > CAZPGN01. The sequence goes on from CAZPGN010000007.1 coordinate 5,820, forward strand.
CATGCAGAACTGTGAACAATGTGCTGGATGCGCGGCTCACGACATTAAAGAGTGTGTCAGTGGACACAAGCGTGTCGGGGCCCCAGATGGTGAGTTTGGATGAGGGTGAGGTGGTGCCGAGACCAAGATAATCCACAGTATCGTTCCAATAGAAGTTGGTGTTGTCTTGATTAAGATTGGTCGAAGCATCAACGAAAAGAACAGAACCCGCAGTGCCGCCGGAAACGGTGCTTCCTATCGTAGCGCCGCGACCTGCACAGGTGCCGTCCAATTGCTGGAAACAGCCGCCGCTTAAAATAATACCGTTCGCAAATGTTGAGCTTGCTGTGATGCCCCTCACATTGATCGTGCCGGTTGCTGTGAGTCCCGACACGGTCGTGGACGCGAGCAGGGCATCGCCGTGGACTGCAAGCGCGAAGCCGGAGGAGGGAGTGGTTGTGCCGATGCCCACTCTACCGCCATGTAGCACCGTGAACAATGTGCTGGATGCGCGACTCACGACATTAAAGAGCGTGTCGGTGGACACAAGCGTGTCGGGGCCCCATATGGTGAGTTTGGATGAGGGTGAAGTAGTGCCGAGACCAACGTAGTTAGCTGTATCGTTGAAGAAGAGACTGGTGTTGTCTTGCGTAAAGTTAGTGCCGTTTGAGAATACAAGACTTCCGGCAGTGAAGGCGGTGCTGTTTATGGTTGCTGAACCAAGCGACAGGGAGCCGCCAGTGAGAGTCAGCCCCTCGCTTGATACGAAACCGCCCGCAGAAAGACCTCCATCAAACGTTGATGTAGCAGAGCCTTCCACCCAAATGGTGCTGGTGGCGCGCAGGCCAGATACCGTCGTCGATGCGAGTATTGCATTGCCGTGGACTGCAAGAGCGAAGCCGGAGGAGGGTGAGGTGGTGCCGATGCCGACTCCACCTCCATGCAGAACTGTGAACAATGTGCTGGATGCGCGGCTCACGACATTAAAGAGTGTGTCAGTGGACACAAGCGTGTCGCGGCCCCAGATGGTCAGCTTAGACGAAGGAGAAGTTGTGCCGATGCCAACGATATCAGTAGCAGTAGTGAGAAGAACAGTGCCGTCGGTATCAGTCCATCCACCGGCAGTAGTTCCGAGACATACTCCGTTTTGAGCAAGGCAGCCGCCGGTTACATTGAAGCCTCCTGAGAAGGTAGAGGTTCCCGAGACGGTAGAGAGGAGTACTCCCCCCGAAAGAGTTATGCCATTCGACGAAGAGAGACCGCCGACTCCCACTCCACCGTCAAAGGTCGAGGTGGCTGAACCCTGCACCCAGACAGTGCCCGTAGCACGCAAACCAGATACCGTCGTCGATGCGAGTATTGCATTGCCGTGGACTGCAAGAGCGAAGCCGGAGGAGGGTGAGGTGGTGCCGATGCCGACGCGGCCGTTGTCGGAACCGCCAGCGATAAGAAATGCGGGCGTTGAGGAACCCTTGATGGAAACTTGGAAGGCGGCGAGAGTCGAGGTTGGCGCCTCCACGGAAAAACGCGCGACTGGGGTGCTGGAACTCACGCCGATGCCGAGACCGGAAATGGCAAGCGCGCTCGCGCGGTTGCGGACATTTTCAAAAGCTTCACAGATGCCATTATTCTCGCAAACATAGAGGTCCAAATCGCCATCGCCATCTATATCAACAAAATCGGGAGCAGCGTTTGCTTGGAATGAGACGGCAGTTGATGTCGCGTTCCAGGAAGTATTCGCTCTCCAAATGGGTCCTGCCGTGCCAGCTATGTTTTCATATCCCAACATCGAACGAGTGCCGTCAGCAACAAGCGCATCTATATCGCCATCGCCGTCTATGTCGCCAAGTGCAATTCCGCCCGTGGTGGGGTCCTGGATCGTTCGAAAAGACGGAATGTTCCATGCGGAGTTCGCAGTAAATGAAGGAGAATCGGCGCTTCCAACATTCTCGTAGGCGGTAGACGCTTGATCGTTACGCAGAGAATTAATTAAATCGAAGTCGCCATCGCCATCTAAATCCGCTACGGCAAAATCCTGCACACCGCCACTTATATTTATAGAATTTTGGCTCGCATAGTTCCATGCGGGCAGAGAAGGCGTTCCGACATTCCATGCGATTCGAATGCGATAATCAAGTCCTCCATGATCTACCTGATGAAGAAGGTCCAAATCGCCATCGCCATTCATATCAACAAGCTCGACTCCGTACTGGAGGCCGTTTGCAAAGATAGTACCGAGTCCACTTTCCCAATTCGTATTGCGCGAAAACTGCGGCGCATGGGACGACCCCGTGTTTTCATAAATGCGAAGCGCAATTGAGGTACCGTGCACAACCGCATCCATGTCTCCGTCGGCATCAAGGTCGCCAAAACCAATCTCTGAAATGCTATCGCCGGTATTCAAATTCCACACCGAATTGTACTGCCAATCCGGATTCGTCCCGGGGAATACGAACGATATGGCGCTCTTTGCAAGGATTTCGTTTGAGATATGGTTGTCGCCCGTGCCGAAAGTGAGCCCGCTCGTCCAGTAGCTATCCCGAATATTAAGCGCGAAACTGTCGCGGTGCGTTTTCGTAAGCGTGAGCACTGACGAAGAAGCCGCCGCCGGAAAATCGGTCGTCCCCGCAGAATCAGTGCTCGTGCCATTCCCACCGATAAAGGACGCGCCGCCAAGGAGCGAAAGCGTGATGCTCGGGTTCGCCGTTCCGATACCCACTCTGCCGTCTTGACTGGTGCCCGATACATACAGGGATGGCGTCGTGGAACCAGAATTTGAAACTACGAAAGCGGGGTTCGTCGTCGTTTGCTCAACAGAGAGCGCGCCCCAGGGACTTGTCGTCGCGATACCCAGAGCTCCCGTAAAGTACGATGCGGCAGATGAAGTGTTCTCAAGAGAGCCGCTGGTGATAACTAGACCGTTGGTGAGTGACAGCCCGCCCGTCACTAGGCCGCCAGTCAAGGTGCTTGTGGCAGAATTGGTCTGGAATAGCGAGCCTCCGGTAATGGTAACGCCCTGGCTTGCGGCAAGTGATGTTACGCCAAGACCGCCGGCGAATGTCGAAGTAGCTGTGCTTCTGTTTAGTATTGCTCCCGCGTTTGCGGAAATCGTAATACCGCGACCATTGACTAGAATACCTCCAGTTTCAACACCTCCATCAAACGTTGATGTGGCTGAACCCTCAACCCAGATAGTGCTTGTCGCACGCAGACCAGATATCGTCGTCGATGCGAGTATTACATTGCCGTGGACCGCAAGAGCGAAGCCAGAGGAGGGTGTGGTGGTGCCGATGCCAACATTTCCTCCGTGAAGAACAGTAAAGAGTGTGGAGCTTGCACGGCTTGCTATGTTGAATAAGGATTCGGTGGAGACGAATGTGTCGCGGCCCCAGATGGTCAGCTTAGACGAAGGAGAAGTTGTGCCGATGCCAACGATATCAGTAGCAGTAGTGAGAAGAACAGTGCCGTCGGTATCAGTCCATCCACCGGCAGTAGTTCCGAGACATACTCCGTTTTGAGCAAGGCAGCCGCCGGTTACATTGAAGCCTCCTGAGAAGGTAGAGGTTCCCGAGACGGTAGAGAGGAGTACTCCCCCCGAAAGAGTTATGCCATTCGACGAAGAGAGACCGCCGACTCCCACTCCACCGTCAAAGGTCGAGGTGGCTGAACCCTGCACCCAGACAGTGCCCGTAGCACGCAAACCAGATACCGTCGTCGATGCGAGTATTGCATTGCCGTGGACTGCAAGAGCGAAGCCGGAGGAGGGTGACGAGGTTCCAATGCCTACCTGGTTCGAGACAGCATTCACATAGAGAGTATCAGTATCTACGACAAAGGACGACGCGATGGTGGAAGTTGCGGAGCTCGTGACAGAGAGTGTGCTTACGGCAATATCTCCTTGAATACCTCCCGCATTGACGGTGATGTCGTTCGGGATATGGGCGTCGGTGAGGCCGTCAATGGTGCCGGAGAAGATGCTGTTTGTAAAAGTTGCCCCCTTCAATTCGTTAATACGATTCGTCAGCTGAATAGTGCGGGTATTCGCAGACACTCTGCCAGAGAGCGAGTCTTCCAGACGAAATACTTCAGACGCGAGTTTGTTGTTGAGTTGATCGAGACGCGCGTCGACCCCGGCGAGCGCAGATTCAGAAGACGAACGCTCAAAGACTACTTTTGTCGATTCCGCGGGGATAGTTATGATGCGTTCGATGACCGTCTCGCGCACGGGTGATTCAATTGATATTCCTCGCTTGTTAAGTCGCTCTATTTCAAGCTTTATTCGAGCGAGTTCATCGCTATCTGTCGCAAGTGTAACTAGGGGAAGACTTTCGGTATCCGCTCCACCCGAAGGAGCGGTTTGTTGTACTCCAAGAAATTGGCGGACAGACTCCGCGATGCGATTCGGTACTTCACGAATTGATGACCCTATTCGCCGCACGCCGACCGAAATGGTATCTATGACCTGCGCCGTTCCCTCTCCGGCAATCGCCGCGCTTCGCTCGGCGCCGAACGCAATCGCAGAAAAGATTTCTGAAGGATGTAATTGTGCCTGCGTCGCGCGCAGAGCGTTCGCCGTGCGCGATGGCGAATTATCTTCAGTTACCGAAAAAGCGTCAGGGCCGTTATATTCATACCGCGAGAAAATACCGACCGGTTCGTATGCAAAAACTGTCCGGACACCAGACAGAAACAAGGCCAACAACAAAAGTGCCGTGAGAAGAGAACGGGGAACAGAATGATTTGAATCTTCGCCCATGCCTGTGTGCAGTACAGGCTAATTCTCTCACATACCTGTCAAAAAAAACGACTGTGACTGTGTATAACCTTGGCGCGAGAAAGAAGCAGTTAGGCAATGGCTATTTTCTGGTATAGAACCTGATGCGGGAAATCCAATATATCGCGCACGAACTTGTCATACACAGTAAGCCTATATTCAAAATCTGTCGAAGCAAATACGCCGTAGATCAGCTCTCGCCCGATTTCTGATTCCATCGTACGAATGAGATTTTCGAGCGTCGACCGCTTGAGATTATCTCCCACAATGAGAAGGTCGGCTCTGCTTTTTTCGTCCTGAATAAAGATACCGGCAACGATGATCAGCCTGATTTTCCCAGTTCGGCGGATTCGACGAGAAATTTCTGCAATGTCGAACATATCCGCATTGATGAGCAAGCGCTTCAGTTGGTTCAGCAATGTAAAGTCAGTATTGAGCTGCCATCCCTTTTCAATGCGGTTCTGTTGCTTCCCCGTCTTGCTTAGACGAACGACTATCTTGTTCCTCTGTTTGATGAATCCAATGTCGTAGAGAAGAGACAGTTCCCGCCGCAAATAAGGACGAGGAACTTTACTGCGGCGAGATATCTCGCTCACCGTGAAGACGGAATCGTCATTGAGAAAAAAGAGCCGGAGGAGTTTCGGACGATGAGGACTGCTAAAAAGGCGGGAGAGAATGTCATTGTTCATGGGTGCATGATACACGATAGGAAGTTGGAGGAAAAGGGGCGGCGGGCAAAGCCCGCCGCCCCTTTTTCGCCCGCCGAACTGTCAAAATCCTATTTAAGTTCGACACTTCCGCCCGCCGCTTCGAGCGCTTTCTTGAATGCCTCCGCATCGGCTTTCGCCATGTCGGCCTTCAATTCGGTCGGCGCTTTGTCGACAAGGTCTTTCGCCTCCTTGAGGCCAAGCCCGAGCGCTTCTTTCACCGCCTTGATAACCTGAACCTTCTGTCCGCCAACCGCGGCAAGATGTACGGTGAACGATGTCTTCTCCTCCGCAGGGGTTGCGTCGCTACCAACCGCGGGAGCGGCCGCGACAGCTACTGCCGCCTGTGCCGAGACTCCGAATTTATCTTCGAGAAGGTGCACGAGCTCGGAAAGGTCGAGAACACTCATTGATTCTATCTTCAGAACAATGTCCTTGAACTTTGATGGGACTTCTACCGACTTTTTTGTTTCTTCTGACATATTATTTCTTCTTAGCGATCTGGTCTAATACAATAGCGAGCGAACCGATAGTGCCTCCGAGCACCTGTGCAATTCCGCGAACCGGCGCATACATAACTCCGACGAGCTGACCGTAGAGAACCTCTCGAGAAGGTACCTTCGCGAGCTCTGCCATTCGAGTCGCATCCGCGAATCGATTCTCGATGATTCCGCCGAGGATTCGGAGAGACTCTTTGTGCTTTTTTCGGAAGTCCGCGATCCCTTTTGCGGGAAGCACGGCGTCTTTTCCGAAAACGAGAGCAACTTCGCCATCAAGGCTCGGCTCATCGCCTTGAACCCCGCGGGAAAGGAGTGCCCGACGTAGCAATGTTTTCTTCGCAACCATATACCGAACCTCGCTTGCTGCAAGAGTCTCGCGAAGTTCATTCGCATCGGGTGTCGACAAGCCGTGAAAGTTTACAAATACAACGGTATCTGAATCCGATATCGCAGATGCGATTTTTTCTTCTATCGCTTGTTTTTTCTCTCGTGTAAGTGCCATATCAATTACTACACACAAAACAGATTGACTGGTTACAAACCGATGCCAACCCAAGTTCAAATTCCTTGTTGAGTCGCGATCGACCTCGGCAGGACTTATCGATTTGCCTGCTGTCAACGGTTTGTTGGTTTGAAGACTAACACGCTCGCCGTGCCCCAGTCAAATTAGGCCCGCTCGCCATGCGGAGCTCCTCCCTTACCGAAGCGGAATCGTGCTCGTGGCGGCGCCGTTATTCAAAAATGTCAGATTGTCAGCTCGTATGACAGGCGTATCTACCGCTCCATAAATGCCATAGAGATTTTTCTCAAAATGGACATTCGCAAGATCAACCGAGCTGTCATTATACCGTGCTCCGTACTCAAGATATTTTATTAACGCATGGTCGATCTTGGACGATGAACCGGGAAGTAACTCTATCTGCTGGTAACTGCGGTAAGATGGTTCTCTGGTCGCGCCAATCTCGACTTGCGTTCCAACCGTATTGTCATACAAGGAGCTGACGGAAATAGGCGCTGTGGCAGTTCCTGCAAACTCAAGTCTTCCAGAAACAGACAAGCCGTTATCTATCATTTTGACAACACTTCCCGGCCCAAACACCACTGTAGAAGTGGCCGGTATTCGCACTGGTCTATCTATGAAGTAATCGAAGCCATTTGCGCCAAACGTGCTTGTTGCGCCGGGACTGGAAATGTCCCCATTTAGCTGGACCCCGAATCGATTCCCAGAAACGCTCGTGTAGCCAGTGTTTCCACTGATAACCGAACCCCCTTGCAAACTATTCATCGTTATAGGGGCGCCCTGTTGGCCAATGAAAATATTTCCGGTTAACTCGATGGGGAGATCATTGAGAACCGCCCCATGCCAACTCGCAGGGAAAAAAGTATCCGCCACCTTGACCTTTTTCTTTCCAAACGCATGGAGACCAGCGCCTCCAGGGCGTGTCGTACTTCCAATGGTTGATTTCGTTATGACCGCATCGGTATCGCTTACCCGCACGCCGACGGTGCCGGCATACTCAAAAACACTGTCGGTGATTGCAAGCGGCGCTCCTCTCTCAACAGATAGATTTGAGTCCCGAAATCGATTTTGAACCATGAAGCCGCCGTAGCGCACGATCGCGTGGTCGAACAAAGTCTGTCGTGTTGTGTCCTTCAATTCTATTCCTATCCAAGAGGCAGAATAAGGAACGGTGCTTGTGCCGTCGTAATTTGTGTCGCCGCCATATGCATCATCGTTGAATGAAGTGAACACCGCGGGTTCATTCGCAGTTCCCCGAACGACGAGACCGCCGCTCCCATCAATGCCTGAATAGCCCGGGACGAATTTGAATATTGTTCCGGGTTCTATCGCGAGCGTTGCGCCGCCATCGATATGAATCGTCTCACTATTCGCCACGACATACGGCCCATTGTCTTTAGTGATTGTTGTATCGACCGTAATCGAATTCGTTGGCAATCTGTATGAGATAGAATTTCGCACTCCCGCCGTTGCGCCGAGGGCGACACCATCCTTATCTATTCCCTTGCGGATGTATGATAGATTTGTTCCCCAACTCGCGGCAAGCGTACCGTCTGTGGTCGGCCGCAATCGTTCCATGGTAAGAGGATTCGTATTGCCGCCGCACCAGCCAGAACAAACGCCGAGGGTGGGAGTCTGGTCGATCGTTGTTGACCCAATCGCAAGCGCCAACTGCTCTCCCGTATTTTTCAGACCAAAGCCAAAGCTTGTCCACATGTCAGCCTGCACGTCGCTAATGGGACTCTCGGTCGCCTCGTTCGTTTCCCCCGAATTCTTGCGTTCGATCACAAAGAAACCGTTTGCCGGTATCGTACCGGACAGAGAAATATCTGGGGAGCCATCTGTCGTGGAATAGAGACGCAAACCACTAAGCGAGAGTGGTTGGCCTGTTGTATTTGCAAGTTCTATCCATTCGTCAGCGGACGATGACGGCGTACCCGCCCATGCTATCTCATTAATAACAACCGGCACTTGGACAAAGAACATCTCGCGAGAAACCGACTCGGAACTATTGCCGGCCGTGTCGATTGCCAAAACTCGGATAGTCGAGCTTCCTACGGTCGGAATTGAAAAACGAAAGGTCGTTTGGCTTGTGTCTACAAATGCTGCGCCGTTTATCGAGTAGGAGTACCTTGCGAGATCAGAAGCGCTTGTAGCGAACCTCGCGTGAATGGTGGTCGTCGATACCACACATGTTGTTGATGAAGACGGAGAAAGACATTCATCGAGTGTGAGAAAAATATCGGGCGCTGTCATGTCGAGCGGCGGCGACCCATCCTCCGGCTTGGAGGGTTGTCCAGTATCCTGAGCCTCCCCGCCGCCTCCAGTATTAGGAATCGCATCTTGCCGAGAAACCTGTGTTTCCATGCCTTGCGACCCAGCGCGCGAGTCAGCTTGTGCGAGCGCGACTTCTCCGCCTCCGCCAAAACCAGGGGAGCGCGATTGAAAAGGCACAAACACTGTCTCGTTCTGGGACAGAGGTTTTACCGTAGATTCGGTTGATTCTTGAATGTGGCCACGCGGAGTGTCAGGCCCATCGCCAATGTCCTGCGGTACGAGCGATGGCTCGGTTTCCTGTTGCGAAATCAGCAATCCCGATTCAATACGCGAAACCTTGGCTCGGGCAAGTCGCATTAGGTCATTCAATGCACGCAACTCTGAAGAGCCGGGCGCATCTCTGTCACTCACGACATCAGATTCAGTGGCGATATGCACCGTATCAGCAAGTTCTCTCGTCGCAGGAACTTCCGCGGCAGAGCTTGCCGCCCTAAATCCCCCTACAACTTGTGCGGCGAATCGTTCACCAGCGCCCTGATTTTTTGCGAGAAGCTCGCCGCTTTGTTGTTCGTGTTCGACCTCGCGGAAAAACAGATCTATGAGCGCGGCGCCCGCGCGAACAGCGCGCTCCGAAAGCAGCCGCCAATAATCTCCGAGCACTATTCCTTCGTCATCAACGAGCGAATACTCTCTGATTACTTCTCCGGTGATAACACGGCGCTTGTTGAATACGCGCGCCAAATGAAATTCGTTCCCGTCCGGATCGTGCCATAGAACAAAATCTTCTCCGATCGGAACTTCCTCTGGATCGGGGAGATTATATGCGCCGACGACTCTGTCTTTGCTATAGAAATTGGCATTGCTGTAGTGCGCGGTCGCGTCAAATATGTCTCCGAGTTTCTGGTATGAACGAATTGAAGCGCCACGCTTCCACAGCGAATCTGAAATATCGGGTATAGTGAATGGCGAGAACTTCTTGGTATATCCTTCATAAGGCGAGCCGAACTCGCCAATGGGCGGATGAGGGTCATCGCGCGTATGGTCGGGAACAGTCATATCTTGAAGGAGATGCAGGACATGACCGAGCGACTCCAGCGCTCGCTCGCGGTCTCCGTGCACAAAATCAAAGATGGCTCGCTCCCATGAATAGTCTGTAGGAGAACTAAATCGCCGAGCCAGAGTTTTTCCGATCATAGCGCGAAAGACAGAGCTTTTTTCGGCTTGCGAAATAGTGTCTTCCGCCCACTCTTTCGCACTCGGCCATACTGTGCGACCGGTTCCAGCAGTAAATGCGGTGAGTCCAACATTGCGCGTCGGGTCATAAAAATGCCGCATAAAGCGGAAACTTTCATCTTCCGCGACAGACCCGCGCATGATGGCGAACTTGTCCCGTTCCGACAGCAGTTCTTCGTCCTGCGACTCGTTAAAAAACTCGACTGCTTCTTTTGATAGCGCGGGATGAGTTGTCGTATCGCTGTATCCAAAAGCAAACAGCGGCATTAGTATTGCCGCCGCAGTTATGCTCCATGTGACTCTGCTTAAAGACTTTCTAATTTCCATATCCCCGCGATATCGTCAAATACGAGGTCGTAGGTGAGCTCTATGCCAGAATCGATCGTTGCTGTAAAGCGATAATAACCCTCAAAAATCAGAGCGCCATTGTCGACCAACTCGAGGTCGCTAATTAAGATCGGCAGAACTCCGTTACTTTTTCCGACCGCTAGATCGCCGCGGACTTTATCCTGGCTTTCAATTATGAAATAGCGAGAAGCAAGCACCGTATCTCCTTGCTTGAGCGCCGTGATTAAAAGGTCGAGTGTCTCGCGGGGCGTACTACCTCCGAATTTGTCCTCTGTGTGAGCCGCGACAAGGCGATTGACTACCGCGCTCTCCGCTTTCGTCTGGGAGCGCGAGAGAGCATACATACCACCGACCGCAAGGCCGATAAGCAGAAGAAATGTTCCCGCGAACGAAAAGAAGTCTTTATTCATAATTCGCTTCCGCATATCTCAAACGATACCACAACAAAAATTGTAACACGGCCCCTAGGTTGAACCTAGGTTGAACCTTGATCATTTGAGGGAGGTTAGGTCGTTTTCGATCGCTGATGCGAGCGAGTTATTGCCGGATTTTTTCGCGATTGCGAGCGCTTCTTCGTATCGCAGAACTGCATCCCAAACACGCCCAATATCCTTGTAATATGAGGCGAGACGGATTAGCAGGTCTGTGCTCTGTTTTATCGCCGCAAGGCCGCGCTTCAATATATCTTCCGCGGCGTTTGTCCCTTGCTTATACGAATACAGGTAGAGTTCATGAAGACCGATATAATGGGATGCGGTGGACGGCTCGATCTCAATTGCGCGAAGATAATACCGCTCTGATTTTTCAAAATCCTTGAGATACAAATGGTAGAGCGAAGCGAGATTTGAGGATGTTACCGATTGACTGTTCGGATATATTTCATCGAGATACAGCCATATCGCTTCAGCGCCGCGATAATTTTCAATCTCGTGGTAATATGCCGCGAGATTAAGCCAGTTGTTGTACTTCTCGGGAGAATCTGCAACTGGGTCCTTCTTCAATTCAGCAATCACAGTCGCAATACGCTCGGCCATTAGGACTCGAAATTCCCTAGGATAGCGACTCGGAATCGCGATCGGGCCATCAAGCGATGGTGGCGCTATGCGCGCTATCGCTTCATTGTCGGGGACTATCTCGACATGCACATTCCCTGCGTCATTCTCGTCGACGATGATTCCGCCGATGTTTACGCGACCATCCTCGCCATCACCTTCGCGACCAGTTTTACTTCGCAATTCGAATAACGCAAAACCGCCAACAATAACGGCGGCTAAAATCACAAAAGTGGCGGGAATTGCATATTTTTTCATAATTTTGGATTGCATTCTATTTGTTTTGAGACAAAAAAACAACCCCCGCCATATGGCGGGGGTTGTTTTTTACTCATGCCTTGAATGTCTTCAGGGCACTTGCAACTGTCTCGCGAAGGAACTAGTTGGTCAAGATTTGCGCATCGGTGTTGCCTGTCGGCAATCCGGGCACGCCATAACCAGTCGAGTAATCGATCGCGGTTACGCTCTGGCTCGTGGTTGTTGAGAACGGCCTCCAGATGAAGTCGTTATCACCCGATGCCAAGATGTAAGTCGTCGTTGCAAGATAGGTCGCCGGAGAGTCAAGCGCGCCGCCTGATGTACCGGCTGGATATACGAGAGAACTACCCGACACGAACTTCGCATCACCCTGTAGTTGTACAGAGGTGCTGTAGGTCGTACCGGTCAAGGTTACGTCGCCGCGAATGGCGAAGTACCGCGATTGACCAGCCGGGATAGTAACTGTCGTTGAAGCTGAACCGCTGTTTGCGCCTACAACAAGGTCGGAGGCCGCACTTGCCCAGCTGTCAGTGAGGTCGAGGTGGTTCGCCGCCAAGCGACCGTCTGTGTCCGAGAGACCCGATACCGGATTCGAGAATCCTGAATCGGTAAACGCGTACACATTTACATTGTCAACCATATCGCGCAACGCCGTTGCGGATGAGGTGGCAATGCGGAAGGTCACATGGTAGATACCGACATCTCCCTGCGGGCTTGCGGTCACCTTGAACCGGAAGAGGTCAGGACGGCCGGCGACAAGCTTGCTTGTCGGGAGCGTAACGAGCGCAAGGGTCGGATATGACCGATACACGCGTCTGCCCTGTGAAGCTGTGTCTGAACCAGTCGCGCTACCAGCCTCGATCGTGGTACCGCTTGATTGACCGATACCAGTCGTGCCGATAAGCGCACCTGCGTCCCAGTCAACCGCTACGAAGCTACCCGGTCGGCCAACCTTGCCAAGTCCTTGCTCGGCGAAGTTGCCCTTAACGGTAATCAACTTACTGCCATTCTTCGGAATTATCACGGTTCCCGTGATCGTCGAAGTGGCTATCGTGTTGGTTCCCGTGAAGATAGCCTCTCCAATCTGCGTCACACCGTCCCAGAGAGTTACTTTCGTAACATCCGAAGCCGTTGATGAACCAGTGTTGGTAAGTTGAACTGCTACCTCCTCAAGACGAATATCCTCGAAGGTCGCTTCAAAGCGAAGCACCGAGAGAGTATTGTCTGTCGTGCCGCCTGCGCCAATCGTGTACGACGGGCTTGACGAGTCAAGGCTGACCGCTAGGGTTCCACCTGTCTGCATCGTCATTCGCTGACCTGCGGAATCAACTTCCGTGATGGTCGCCGACTGACCTGAAGTAAGACCCGTTGCAGACGGAGAGGACGCGGCATCATAACCAAACTGGTAGACGCCTGTCGCTCCTGCCGCAATGTTGCACTTAAGCGAGATTACCTTTACCGAACCTTTCGTAATAGTAAGGCCCGTGTCAAAGGTGAAGCTCGTTGATGACGAGTTCGTCAGGGTCGGGATGTTGGAGCCCGTGTTGAGGACCGTTGTTCCATCCCAAAGCTGGCAGTTCGTCAAATTGGATGCTCCGCTTGCTACTGAAGTGTCGAGCGGGATAGTGGAGAACTTAATGTCTTCCCCAGAACCCGTCGCATCAAACTGATAGTTCGCGAAGATGAATGCATTGGTACCTGCTACCACCGTTTGTGCCGCTGGAAGCGAGGATACGCTGATCGTTACCGCAGCCGCTCGCACGGTCATGGTGTTGCCAGTAACCGGTGAAGACGGGCTAGGGGTAATTGTGTCGCCAGTGCTCTGGCCAGTGACGGTCGTCCAGTCTGTGCTGGGGGTCGTCGAGGCCTGAATCGTCTGGTTGTTTGTGAAGTCGGTTCCGACTTTGCCCTTGAGCGAGTACGTGTGGCGTCCTTTCCCGAATACCACTGTGTCGCTGAAGGTCACCGTACCGGTCACCGCCGCGCCTGAACCATCCGCCGGACCAGCAACCGCCGCACCCGTCTCGTCAAAGAGGGTAACGTTGGTGAGGTCGGCTACTTGACCGCCTGTGCCGGTGATCAAGAAGTGATAGATCTGCGATGCTACGGATACCGGTTCGCCCTTAACATCCATCACAAAACCGCCGAGCGGTTGGTTGGAGAGGTTAACAGCGATATTTTGCGATGTGACATTCACATCCTTCTCAACGGTGATAGAACCGGCCTGTGCCGTAACCTGCGAAGCATCAAACCACGGATTCGTGCTTGAGTGGAACGCAGAGTCGTCGGTGCCGGATGTATCGGTGCCGTTCGGTGGAGTGATTCCGTAACCATAAAGGTCACCTGTCACATAGAGGTCTGTCCTGCGATAAAGGTCGAAGTCTACCGTACGGGACGAACCGTCGACAATATCGCCTTTAATATAGATCTCAACTGAATTGCCTTTGTCGATCAAGATGCCGTTGTCGCCGAAAATCGAGGTGTAGTATTTTCCGTCAGAAGATACTGTTGTCGTATATTCCGTACCATCAACAAAGGTCTTCAGATTTGCAAGGTCTGTCTTTGCGGCTGAACCGGACTGGTTCCAACGCGCAGACTTGATTCGAATTTTTTCAACAGAACCCGCAGTCACCTTGACCGCAGTGAAAGTGTAACCGGTCGTGCCGATTTCCTTGTTCTGGTTTGAGTTCGGGTCACGCGGACCAAGCGCCATGGTTACGCTTCCGATCGAAAGTGAAGCGTTAATCGTGTGCGACGCTCCAGAAATCGGGAGTGAGCCGCTGACTGTTCCGCTCGTGTTCACGCCAACCAGCGCGAGCGTGGCAACCTGACCAGCCCTTGTTGAGTTGTCGGCCGCCATGTTGCCGGCGATAGTAAGTGTGCGGCTTGTGCCAGCCTTCACGACAAATGTATCGCCTATCGTCGCGCGATGGTCAGAGTTAAATGTCTTTTCGACGCCAAGTTGTACGCCACTCTCGTCTAGGAGAACAACTCCCGCGAATGCGGCGTCCGCCGCGAGGCCGCCTCGCTCGACAACGACGTTATTTACAGTGACATCACCGTCCGCTCCTGCGGTAAAGGTAACGCGAGTAAATGGCAATCGTGCCGCGCTTTGTGGAGCCAAGCTGTCTGAAGGCTGTGTCGCCTTCGATACGCTAATTCCTGTGCCTGTCGGCGCTGGTGTTGTGGTAGTGGTGGTCGGCGCTGTCGTGGTATCACCAGTTGTTGTTGTCGGGGGCGTAGTCGTTGTCGGGGTTGGGGGCGTTGTTACCGCAACCGCAAACCTGGAGTTCAAGTTTGCGCGCGTTGCCGCTCCTACATAACCCGTGCCCTGCGACAATCCAACCGGAGCCAAGATGTTCGATGCATACAAGTTTTGATACTTGATGACCGCCGCCTTGGTCAATGGACCGAAGCTTGAAGTTTCATTGCCCGGAGAACCTGCTCCCGAGGATGCCACCTTCGTAGCGGAATTCGAGTTGAGCGCGCGCTGAAGCGCGAGCACATCAGGTCCCGTGCTGCCGATGGTCAGATCCTTCGTCCATGTGTGGCTCACGCCACCTGACGAAGAGCCGCTCGCGGTCACATTCAACTGCGCTTGCAGTTGAGAAATTAGACCGAGCAACTGTGTGATCTGTGCCTGGAGTTCTTCTACTGTCTGCGCGTGTGCGGGAAGGACAGCAACTCCACCAGTCAACACTACTGCCATCATCACTCCGACGAGTCCTGCGAAAACCTTCGCAATGATGGAGTTCTTAAGTTTACTCATAAATTTACAATGACTGATGCCGTCTTTTAGTTAGTTACAATTTTTTCGCGACTATACTTTTTCGATAAAAGACGCAAATTCAGTGCACGATACGGATGAGCTCGACATGTGCTCACATCGTGCAATTAACGATGCCAATCTCCTGCCAAAAAATTTTGGGGAAATTGTTCTACAAGATTTGTAATTACGCTCATGCGGCAATACCGCACGAGTGTTCGCTATTTCCATATTGAATTGACAATGAACAGGCCGTCTTCTGCGTCAAAGTATTTCAAGTGTCGCCGCAAGTCTGTCTCGTAATATTTCGGTAGACACAAGAACGCCTCGCTCGGATACTTCTGCGTTAATCCTTCGATGCGTTAGTACTAGTATAGTATGGCCGCCACGGAGCCGCAAAAGACTATAGTGTGGATAACCGTGACACTCCAAAACTCCAATAATCCATCCCAAGGTTACGGTTTTTCAGACTGATAGTCAAGCTGAGGGACGATTTCGCCGATAGCGGCTCCAACGCCTCTTCCCCTCTTTAGAAACGGCTCCGCGTGCAATGAGGCCGAGCAATGCCCGTTGTATAGTTTTCTCGCTACAGTCTGGTACCGCTCGAGCGATGTCCTTTATACTATAAGACTGGCCTTCTGCCATGCAGGCCAGCACATGAGACTGGCGCGACCCGCCAGATGCGGACGGCTCCTTTGCGGGGATGTCGCGAGAGCTTGCGTGCGTTGAAC
Organism: uncultured Candidatus Saccharibacteria bacterium; assembly: GCA_964586635.1. Classification (GTDB taxonomy): domain Bacteria; phylum Patescibacteriota; class Minisyncoccia; order Phycocordibacterales; family CAZPGN01; genus CAZPGN01. The sequence continues at coordinate 21,965 of CAZPGN010000007.1, forward strand.
CGCCTAACAAATGTTCGCTCGATTTTTCCCGAGAATAAGCCTTTCCTGGCATCACGGGCAGTGTAAAGAAGGATTCCTTCAACGAGTTGCTCTCGCCTGCAGGTGGACTGCTATTTGCAGAGTGCATTTGAGATAGAACTCGTATCTCTCTCTCCAAAATCCGATAATTCATATCTGAAATGAGGCCCGCAACCCAGGCAATCTCAAGCAACGATAGGGTTCCGACAATACTTTGTCCGATAAACTCTTGAGAATGTCCTTTACCTGGGTCGGATTTAGTAATTGCTGTCACCATGTCAAGCGCATTGTTACGGACATTGTACTTTATCGGCTCTCTGTCGTTTATGGTGTCCGTTACAAGATATATTCCGCAAACAATCCTTTCTGCCCTTACAGCTTGTGACAAAAAATCCATGGAGACAGAGTCGCTGTCCATTATGGAATCGAGAGCAGTGGGTATCCTGTCTTTTATAGATTTTTTTAATTGTTGTCCGATATGCGAGGGTGTCATAAATGTGACTTTTATGCTTCCGAATGCCGAGCGATAAACTGTCCTCTAAAAAGTGTCTGTTACGCTAAGTATAACCGCTCGACACTCTGCATGTCCATTATATGTCTCATATAGAAAACAAGTGTGCTCGATAGTCAAAACAGACTACATGATGGTATTATGTAGCATCGATATTCAGCATTACATATTAGGAAATCGAGTAACACCTTAAACGCAGTGGCAAAGACATCGAAGCGCAAAAAGAAGCGGCCTCTATACGAGGACACTGATCTCGTTGTCGAACCGCGCCTTTCGCGCTGGTTTGGAGCCGATTCCGAACATATTGTTTTCGCGGCTATCTCGCTCCTCGCGGCGCTTTTTTTTGGACTTGCGGCGCTCGACACAGCAGGGCTCCTCGGCAGATACGCGCATACTGCGGCTCGCGCCGCATTCGGCGCCAATTTCCCAATACTTCCACTGTCGCTCATCATTATCGGCATATCGTTCTTGAAAAATCACCGTCCCGTCAGAATAGTCGGTGTAGCCGGGGTCATATTCTTTCTCGCGGCCAGTAGTATCGGGCCTCTGCTTGTTCCGCTTGGCGAGAGCGGAACGGCAAGTGGCGCTATTGCAAACGCGCTCACATCGCTTCTAGGTTCATATATTAGTGTCGCCTTGCTCGGACTCGTTATCGTATTCTCGCTTGCAACGCTTGTCGACCTCAACCTAGCTGAACTTGCGGCGGCAATTCGCGCCAGATACTCCGGTTTGCGAGCAGAGGACGACTCTTCGAATGATACGGAAGCGACCTATACCGTATACTCTGCGGACCAGCTCGCGGAAGCAGACAAGACTTTAGCCACTCACGCTCCGTCAGAGAACGCATCGACAATCACAGGAGACCCATCTCCTGAAGAAACGGAACGCGGCGGCAATACTGATACGGAAGCCGAGTTCTCGCCAAGCTCTAGTCGTCGCCTCCGCGCCCGCTCATTTGAAACATATTCTCCCCCGCCACTCTCTATTCTTGAGAAGGATAGCGGCAAACCGGGAGTCGGAGACATTAAAGCGAACGCGAATCTCATCAAACGCACGCTCGCCAACTTCGGAATCAATGTTGAAATGGACGAGGTTTCTATCGGTCCCGCCATCACGCGCTATGCGCTGAAACCAGCGGAGGGAGTAAAGCTCTCGCGCATCGTCAATCTGCAGGACAATCTTGCGCTTGCGCTTGCGGCGCACCCGTTGCGTATTGAAGCGCCGATTCCGGGTAAGTCCCTCGTCGGTATCGAAATACCTAACACAACGCGAACAACCGTCGGTCTCGGAACACTCCTCGCTCATCGAGATTTTGAAGCATCTCCTCGGATACTTCCATTCGCCCTAGGTCGCGGAATATCGGGTAATGTTTTCTTCGGAGACCTCTGTAGCGCTCCGCATCTCCTAATCGCAGGCGCGACCGGCTCGGGCAAATCTGTCAGCATCCATTGCATCATTTCCTCGTTCCTCTATCGGTATGGCCCGCAAGACTTGCGTTTTATCATGATAGACCCGAAGCGAGTCGAGCTGACACTCTACAACCACATCCCCCACCTGCTCTCGCCCGTCATTACCGACCCGAAAAAAGCAATTCTGTCTCTCAAGTGGGCCGCGAAAGAAATGGAGCGGCGATATGACATTCTCGAATCTCATGCTGTACGAGATTTGAAGTCCTACCGACAGACAGTCGTCGAACCCGCGCTAAAGAAAAACGGTGGTGCGGACGGTCCTGAACCCCTCCCATATATCGTCATAGTCATTGATGAGCTTGCCGACCTCATGGTTGCATATCCGAGAGAGCTTGAGGCGGCGGTCGTTCGACTCGCCCAGAAGTCCCGCGCTGTGGGTATACATCTGCTCATTTCAACCCAACGCCCCTCGGTAGAGGTCATTACTGGACTTATTAAGGCAAACATCCCAGCTCGCATAGCATTGCAGGTACCCTCGCAGATCGATTCGCGAACAATTTTAGATATGTCAGGTGCGGAAAAACTTCTTGGCGCTGGCGATATGCTCTATCTTGCCGCCGACATGGCGAAGCCGCAGAGAATTCAGTCGGCGTATTTGAGCGAGTCCGAAGTAAAGCGGATCGTCGAACATATCAAAAAGAACACTGCTCCTCCCGGGGACAGTCTTGGATTTGCGGGATCGGAGGATTCAGCGAACGAACAAACAGAAAGCATCGACCTTTCAGGTGACAGTGACAAAGATAACGACGACCTGTATCACGAAGCGCGCGGACTCGTTATCGAGGCAGGAAAAGCTTCGACATCATACCTCCAGCGTCGCCTTAAGGTGGGGTATGCCCGCGCCGCTCGGCTCATCGACATGCTCGAGGAGCGCGGGGTCGTAGGCCCAGGAGAAGGCTCAAAGCCCCGCGAAGTATACACATCCACTTCTGACACAACGACTACGACCGAAGATTCCGTCGACAAGGAGGTCTCCGTGTAAAAAAGACAATCCGAGCGATATGACATATTCGGCACGCGAGCATTCAGGGCCTCTGGCGTTTCTTGCGATAGCAGGCATGTTGCTTGCCTATGGAGTCTACCAATTCCGCGGATATCGAGCTGGACCTACAGTCGCCATTCACACACCCGCTCAAGGGGCGAGACTCGAAAGCCCTCGTGTTGTGGTCACCGGTATTGCGCGCAACATAACGCATTTGGAACTGAACGGCAGAACAATATACACGGCCGAAGATTCGACCTTTTCGGAGCAATTGCTCCTCCCGCCCGGATACTCTATACTGCAAGTTACGGCGACTGATAAATTCGGGCGGGAAAAGCGCCTCGAGCATCATGTAATCTCCCCGCCCCGCCCACAATAAAGCATGGCAAAGACAGCAAGAAAGGACGCACGAGCTTCCGATGATACTGGTTCACGGGCAAGCGCCGCTATTGATGATACGATTCGAGCGCTCCAAAACCGATTCGGCGAAGGAGCCATCATGAAGCTGGGCTCCCAGCCCACAAAACCAGTCGAGGTCATATCTACCGGATCTATCGGTCTCGATCTTGCGCTTGGAGTCGGCGGCTTCCCGCGCGGGCGTATCGTTGAAATATTCGGCCCCGAGTCATCTGGTAAGACAACCCTCGCACTCCACGCGATCGCGGAGGCGCAAAAAGGAGGGGGCGTTTGCGCTTTTATTGACGCAGAGCACGCGCTTGATCCAATATACGCTCAAAAACTCGGCGTACAACTCCCCGATCTCCTCGTATCCCAACCCGACCACGGAGAACAGGCGCTTGATATCACCGACAGTCTTGTATCATCAGGGAAAATAGACATGATAGTGATAGATTCGGTCGCGGCGCTCACCCCAAAGGACGAAATCGAGGGAGATATGGGAGACTTTCATGTCGGAAAACAGGCGCGTCTTATGTCGCAGGCGCTACGCAAAATGACTGCCAATATCTCGCGTAGTAAAACAATCGTCATTTTCATAAATCAAATACGCATGCAAATCGGCGTTATGTTCGGCAACCCAGAAACTACGACGGGCGGCAAAGCGCTCAAGTTTTATTCTTCGGTTCGAACCGATATCCGCCGCATTGCGCAGATTAAAAAGGGAGACGAGGTGGTGGGAAGTCGAACGCGGGCAAAAGTCGTCAAGAACAAAGTTGCCGCGCCCTTCCGCATAGCCGAGTTCGACATTATCTACAATGAGGGAATATCTCCCGAGGGGGAGATACTTGCGCTTGGCGAACGACACGGCTTCATCCAAAAAAACGGTTCTTCTTATGCATACGGGGACACAAAACTCGGTCGCGGATATGACGCGGCACGAACATTCCTCAAAGAAAATGCCGACCTTAAAAAAGAGTTGATCGAAAAAATCAAAGCTCTTGCCCTTCTTGGATAATTCAAGGTTCAACCTAGGTTGAACCTTGAATCTATGCCGCGAATGATCGGGCGAATCGTCGCTCTCCTGAAATATCTCGAATCAACCAAAGCCCTGTCAGGGCAACAAGCATGGCAAGGATGTACATCGCCTTATCCGCGTGAGCAACCGCGCCGAGCGCGAATTGCAGCATGCTTGCGTCATTGACAGTATTTATGAGTGGAGAGTTAACGAGAACATCCGCGAATGATATATACGCGCGGCCTTGCCAGAAGAGCGCAAAGAGGATCGCACTCTTCAGCACTATAGGGCTCGTCAGCGACTTCATTACCCAAAGCGCATAGACCCGCCGCATGATGCTTTTTTTAAGTCTGTTATGTGCAGAAGTTTTCATGTTGTTTAAAGATTATCCGTGCCGGCAAGGGCTTTTTTGAAAGCCCGCTTGGCGCGGTACACGCGAGTTTTTACGACCGAAATAGACACCCCTTCTTCATCCGCAATATCCTTGTGCGAACGATCCTCGATAAACGCGCGCTGGAGCACTCGGGCAAGATGCGCCGGCATGCGGCTAAACACGGAGGCGACATAGTCGCGTATCCCCTCCGCTTCAAATGGCATACTCGAAAGATCGGGAAGGATTTCGTACAGCTCTGGGTCAAGCGCTGTCCTAAAGTCCTTCTCTCTCTTTAACTTCTTATAGTGTGAAAAGGTTGTATTAACCACGATTTTGTAAGCCCATGCCCTGAACGAGCCGTTTTCTACATCGTGGAAACGACGCGCATTGAGATACATCTTCGTAAACGCCTCCTGCACGATATCCTCCGCTTCTTCCCCGTTGTGAATGATGCCGAGCACTTTCCGAAAAAACGCCTCCTCGTAACGCGACACCAGAACACCGAAAACACTCGGCGTGCGAACCGATAGGCGAAGCAGTTCCTCGTCTGAAAGCGAGGAAATATCCTCGTTTCGCTCGGTATAATTTGAAAGCAGTCCCATTAGTTTTGACTATATCATAAACTTCTCGCCAAGCTCAATTACTATTGTACAACGGCGCTACAGGGTAGCTGGTTACAAAAAAGTGTATGCCGAGACACCGCGGCATGTTACAATAGCCAAGTTATGCTGGAATATAACGAGATCAAACAAAAGAAATTCATCATTTTTGAGGACGAGCCATACGAAGTACTGGCTTCTCATGTTTTCCGTAAACAGCAAAGAAAGCCCGTCAATCAGACTAAGTTAAGAAATCTCATTTCCGGACGGATCGTCGAACACTCCTTTCACCAAAGTGAAAAAGCAGAGGAAGCCGATATCGAAAAGCGCACGGCAAATTACCTATATAGCCATCGTGATGAGCACTGGTTCGCCGAACCAGCCAATCCGAAAAATCGCTTCAAACTCTCTCCCGAACAAGTTTCAGATATGCTTAGATTCCTAAAGCAAAACATGCCCGTGGAATTGCTTATGTTTGGCGAAAAAGTACTTGCTGTAAAGCCGCCGATAAAAGTTGATCTGGAAGTCACGGAAGCACCCCCTGGCGTGAAGGGTGATAGCGCACAGGGCGCCACGAAACAGGTAACGCTCGAGACTGGGGCGGTCATAACCGTCCCCCTCTTTGTCAATCAGGGCGACCATGTGCGCGTGAACACGGAATCAGGAGAGTATGTCGAGCGAGCGTAGGTAATTTCCTACCGCGCAACGAACGGGATAAGCGCAAGAATGCGCGCGCGCTTTACCGCAGTCGCCAGAGCGCGCTGGTGCCGCGCGCACACATGCGTGCGCCTCCGTCCCATAATTCGAGCATGTGGAGTTAAAAAGCGTTTCAAGACATCCGCGTCTTTGTAATTGATGTCTTTTATATTATTAGTGCAAAAATGGCAATGCTTCGTATTCATACTAGAACTAGAAGGGTATGTCCTCCGGATTGATGTCTTCCTCTGGGTATTCGACTTCGCCGACTGGAGCGGCAGGTCGGGAAGCGGCATTCCCGCCCACCGGCGAGGCAACAGGGGCCCCGCCACTACCCGCTCCTCGTTTCGGACCAAACTGCACACGCTCCGCGACTATTTCGGTGCGAGAACGCTTCGAGCCATCTTGCGCGTCCCAATTGCGCGTCTGAAGACGGCCCTCAACAAGAGCGCTGTCGCCTTTGTGTAAATACTGCGCAGTAGTCTCTGCTTGGCGGCCAAAAACAACGATGTTATGATATTCTGTCGCCTCTTGCTTTTGACCTTCGCTCGTTCGCCAAGTTCGATTAGTCGCAATACCAAACGAGGCGACATTGCCTCCGGTCGGCAGAGAACGGAGCTCGGGGTCTCGTGTGAGATTTCCAAATATGATGACCTTGTTCAGATACATAGACATATTATGCCGCGCTTTCTATAAGTTGGTCAATTTCTTTTTCCATTGCGGCCTCTGTGGACGGTCCGACAGCGGATGGGTCGGCGGGAGCGCCCCGAACTGGGGCGATTTCTGCGACCGTCACAGCAGTAATGATTGCGCGCAGAACATTTGCGTGCTTGCGGAGCGTGATAATGAGACCGTCAACCTCTGACGGGGGAGCTTCGAAAATAATTGAACCGAAATATGCCTGCCCAAAATTGAACTTATTCTTACTCATGAGTTTTGATATTGGATATGCGAGCGGGCGCATTGTTGGAGTCGATACTGAAACAATCAACCCCGGAAGAGCATCGCGTAGCGCCGAAACTTCCTCTTCGAGAGATTCTGGTGCAATCAGCGGAACAATGAGAAATGCGAGCTCGTATCGACTCATCTTTGTCGTTTCGTTCTCTGGCGTCTCTGTTGCGCCCTCTTCCGGTGCGATAGTTTCTATCGAGGAGGTATCAGTTTCCATAAGCGTCCCCATACTAGCAAAGGCTGTTCGCCAGGGCAAGTTCAAGGCTATTTCGCATTGTGGGCCTGGATTAACTCCCGAACCCAAACACTCGGCGAGCATTCTTTGCAAGCTGTGCCGAAACATCATCGAATGACATCCGTTTTATGTCTGCTATGCGGCGAATGATTTCGACAACCAAGACTGGCTCATTTCTCTTCCCGCGATAGGGAGCGGGAGCAACATATGGCGCATCTGTTTCCGCATGCAGCATGTCGAGCGGAACATTCCTGATGACTTCGTCATACTCGCGGCTGAATGTAATAACGCCAGTGAATGAAAGCGTGCATCCGAGGTCGAGAAATTGACGCGCGATTTCCCAGTTTCCAGCAAAAAAATGCACGTTCCCGTGAACCGTCTCGCCGCTTCTCAATATGGCAAGAGCATCTTCGTAGGCATTCCGTATGTGAAGCATGAGGGGTTTCCTCACTTCTTTCGCGAGCGCAATGTGGGATGCGAAAATCTCTTTCTGTCGAAGGGCGGAATCGGGAGAACAACGATAATAGTCGAGGCCGCATTCCCCGATGGCGACCACGCGAGGGTCGTTCGCAAGATCTTTGTATGTGTCATAGTCAAAGACCTCTCCACGGGAAGTGAAGTCCTTCCCTCCCTCACCGAGTTCTTGCGTGTCATGATAGGACTTACTTGTATGTATCGGATGGAGACCAATGGCGGCGAATATGTTGTCGTTTGGGTTCGCGATGGCAAGCGCGGCACGCGAAGTATCTGCCTGCGTGCCAACATTTATCATGCCAATGCGGGCCTCTCGGGCACGACGCAAAACATCGCCCCGATCGGCATCGAACGCGCTAAACTGCACATGCGTATGAATGTCGTAGTATTTCATGACAGGTGACTCGTTCAAGGAAATCTGCCCCCGCCTGATTATTTTTTCCTCGGAAACAAGATGCCCGGGAGACGGTGCGCGGCGATCGCAGAAGCGATTGCCGCGCTCGTTGTGGGCATGATTGGCCCCAGCAAAAAAGCAACTTCCCCCAATCCAGCGACAAGCTCGCGGACGATCTTCCGCGCAACCTCTGTGTCAGTCTTTACAAGCTTAAACGGTTCTGTTTCCTGGATACGCGCATCAAGAACTGCAATCTTGTCCCAAACATAATCCGCCACTTCATTAAAACGATACCCTTCCATCAGTTTCTGATATTCTTCAGGATACTCATAGGTCGGAATGGAAATTGCCTTCTCTATATATGATGTCGCCATTTTCATAATTCGGCTCGCGAGATTTCCGATACCATTCGAGAGATTCGCGTTATATGCTTCCATTATGCGCTCCGCCGTAACATCACTATCTTCGAACGGCTGTACCTCCCTCGCAAGGAAATACCGCAGCGCATCGGCACCGTATTCTTGCACCACGGTTACCGGATCTATCACATTGCCGAGCGATTTCGACATCTTCTGCCCTCCGGAAGTTATAAAACCGTGAATGACTATCTGCCGCGATGTCGGCAGGCCAACGGCCACAAGCATCGCTTGCCACATCGCCGCTTGCTGACGCAGATTATCCTTCCCGGCAAATTGTACAACAGGCCACCACCTCTCGAATGTTGCCGTGTCACCGGGCCAACCGATCGCGGATATATAATTCACGAGCGCATCAAACCAAACATACATCGTCTGCGATGGGTCCCCAGGAACAGGCACTCCCCAAGGCATCTTCTCCGTCAGACGCGAAATGCTGAAATCTTCGAGTCCGTGCTCTACAAATGAGACTATCTCGCGCATCCGCTTTTCGGGCACGATGAAATCACTGCGTTCCCTATAAAGCGCGAGAAGCCGGTCACCAAAAGCGGAAAACTTAAAAAAATAGTTCTCTTCTTCTATCGTCTCGATATCGAGGTTCGGATGGAGAGTACACTTACCTTCCTCTAGTTCGGAGTCAGTCTTTTCGAGCTCACACCCGATGCAATACTTTATGAGATAGTGCTTCTTGTAAATATATCCGGCGCTGTGCGCCCTGCGCCAAAATTCTTGCGCCGAGGCGATGTGCGCGGGGTCGGTAGTGCGGATGAAATGAGAATCGCTGATGCAAAGAAGCGGGGATAGTTTGCGGAATTTCTCCGCAAACTCGTCCACATAGGCCTGCGGCCCTTTCTTCGCCGCAAGCGCACTCCGATAAATCTTCGCGCCATGTTCATCAGTTCCCCAGTTAAAGAAAACTTGATGCCCGCGCGAACGCAAATACCGCACGAGAATATCCGCGTGCACAAGCTCAAGCGCAAATCCGATATGCGGGTCCGCATTCACATATGGAAGCGTCGTGGTTATGTAAATGGATTCCGCTTTCATGCGCCCTGTACCGCCGGGTGCTTCTTTTTACCGATGTCATCGAGAAATTCCATGAGCGCCGCCGCGATGGGCACGGAAAGCAATATCCCCAAGAATCCAGCAAGCGTTCCCCCAACAATAAGCGAAAGAATGACGAGAAGTGCCGGAACACCGACTATTTTTTTCACTACGAGCGGATACAGGAGATGGTTCTCAAACTGACCGATGATGATATATAGTCCTAGCGTCATAAACCCGACGGTCGGGCCTTGGACAAAACCGAAAATAACGGCAGGGATTGCGGCAAGGATGGGCCCAAAGATCGGCACAAGTTCCGCCGCCGCCGCAAGCACCGCAAGTGTGAAAGCAAATTTTATGCCAAGCACGGCCAGACCGAGATATGTGAAAACCCCGATGATGAATCCGAGGAGTAACTGCCCCTGCAACCACAGACCGATCTTACGCTGGGTCCTCTGCCACAGGTCGATGATGTATAACTCGCTCTGCGCCGGCGTTACAAGACGGAGAAAATTCTCTATCCCGCGTTCCTGCACAGCAAGGTAAAACGAAAAAATGAGAATGAGTATGAACGAGAACGCCCCGCCGAAAATAAAGCTTGCCGCCTGGAGAAATCCGCCCGACAAACCGCCAAGGAATTTCTGAATTTGAGGAAACTGCTCGGCGAGATTGAACCCTTCGCCAATCTGACTGCGAAATTGTTCAGTAAGGGAACCGAGGTCTCCTCCAAACTGGCTCAAGATGTCAAACCGAGCGATCTGCGCTGGCAATTCTCGCGCGAGACGCAATGATTCAAGTGCGAGTGGCGGGATGAAGAAGTACAACATGCCGGCGAGAAAGACGAAGAGTAAGAGATAAATTAGAATAACTGACGGAGTCCGCGGAATGCGATACCGCATGAGCACTCGTGTGGAAGGCTCGATAGCAGAGGCTATAACTATCGCTGTGAGCAGGATGAGGGAGAGGTCGCGCAACATATACAGGAGCCAAAATGAAAGCACGACAATCGCCGCGCGTATCATGGTTCCTGTCGAAATGCTTATTGTCATTTTTTCACCAGTGGAGTCCATAACGCCATGATACTATAAGAACCGCCTCATATCAAAGATGCGCCGAGCGCCGAGGTTCAACCTAGGTTCAACCTAGGTTGAACCTAGGTTGAACCTCGGACGAAGGAGTTTTTCGAGCGCCTTCTTGTTCGAGAATGGTCCAATGAGCGCCAGATTAAGACTGCTTTCGCGGATGATATCTCGCGCAACCGCATGCACATCTTCCGCAGAAACCTTGCGTATCTTGTCCGCCCGATCATCAGGTTTCTCTATCTTTTGTCCAAGAATTTCCTGTGAACCATAGAACGAGGCGACTTCGTCCGATTTTTCGAGCCCAAGGTACATCCTGCCGATAATTGAATCTTTCGCTCGCGCAAGCTCCTCCGGCGGCACCGCCCCGTCTCGGAGTCTCGCGAGTTCTTCCATAATGACGCCGATAACCTGCCGAAGCGAATCGTGACGAACGCCTGCCCCAATCTCGAGCGCACCATGGTCGGTGAAATGTTCAGTATGTGCGCGCACATAATATGCGGCGCCAAGTTCTTCGCGAACCCGTTGCCAAAGGCGAGAACTCATGCCGCCGCCAAGCACTGTCGCAAGCACTGCGAGCGCGGGCACGCGCGCATCTTCTATCGCAAATGAGCGCACACCGACTGCGAGATGCGTCTGGTCAGACTTCTTCTTGGCAAGCGCAACAGCGGGGGCATCTTGCCTGTCGTTCGTTTTTTTCTTCCCATACTTCTTTCCTGTCGGAATGACAATGAACTGCGCTTCGATCTGCTTCATCGCCTTTTCGAAATTGAACGCGCCCGATACGATAACAACCGTTCCGTCGGCAACATAGTGTTTGCCGCGATACGCAATGAAATCCTTCCGACTCATTTCGCGGATATTCTCGGGTCTCCCCGCAATACTCCATCCGGCCGGTTGGTCTCCGTACATAAGTTCATACAGAACCTCCCAAACCTTGTTTTGCGGAAGGTCCTCATACATATGTATTTCTTCGATAATAACGCCTTTTTCCTTCTCAATCTCGACTTCGGGGAATGTTGGGTGAAGATAAAGGTCTGCGACAATATTAAGCGCCTTCTCAAAATGACGCGCATCAACTTTTGCATAGTATCCTGTATACTCCTGCGAGGTGAAGGCGTTGTACTGTGCGCCGAGACTATCAAGCTCGGCCGCAATATCGATTGCGCGCGGCCGAGCGGTCGTGCCCTTAAAACACATATGTTCAAGAAAATGCGAGAGGCCGTTTAACTTCTTCGTCTCATACTTTGAACCCGTGGCGACAAGGACAAGCACAGTCGCCGCAAAAGCATCCCTATCGGGAACCATAATTACTCTCACGCCGTTTTTGAGTGTCTTTCGTGTGTATTCCATAGTAGCGACATAATAGCAGAAATAAGAGGCGAGAAAAGAGGGCGGTTCAACCGCCGCCTTTTCTCTGTAACTGTTTGACTTTTCATGCGTCTCCATATATGATATTATCATATTAATATGTACTATATTTCATGTCTACTCTCTCTGTTCCTCTAACCCCCCAGCTTGAAAAACGCATCGAGGAGCTCATTGCAAGTGGTTATGCGCCCAACAAGGCGGAAGTCATGCGTAAGGCGCTAAAAAAAGCCGCAGAAGATGAAGTTGTAAGTCGAATTCTTTCCGCGAGCGCAGATCCAGTAATTCTGTATGGTGATATTGATGAACTTGCCAGACAGTTTCCCGACAATGATTAAGATTGGGTATAGGCCGGCATTTGTGAGGCGATGGAAAAAGTTGCCACTATCCCTACAAACAGAAGCAAGGGATAAGATCGAACTTTTTAAGGATTCTTCAAATCATAAGCGCCTTGGGGTTCACAAACTCCATGGGCGGTTGAAGAAATATTATAGCTTCTCTTTAAACTACGAGGTTCGCATTATTTTTGAGTTTCAAAATAAAGAATCTGTTGTCTTTTTGGATATAGACAACCACGATGTATATCAAGGATAGATTCCCTCCCCACCATTCTCATAGAGCGGACTGACTTCGTGTCACTATCTCCCCGCCCGATAAAGCGCGGTGATCTCATCCGCCGTCAGCGCGCGGTTGTAGATGCGGACGTCGTCGAGGGAGCCCTTAATCCAGTTTGCTTGAGCCGCTGTGCCGATTTTTACAGGCTCATTGTTCGTTGTCATATTTACAAAAACTCCGCCGGTTGTATATGTTGCGTTTTGTAGCACTCCGTCAACATACAATCTATTCCGGCTGTTCCCGGAAAGAGAGGTGTCCACTACGCCGGCAACATGGTGCCATGCGCCGAATCCAACAGGGGCTCCTGCAACAATATAGATTCCACTTCCTCCATTTATTATAAGTTCGACCTGTCCTGCCGTAAAACTGCCATAGTCCCAATACCATCCTCCGTTTGCAGACCCACCATCAGGGGTTTTGCTTGCAAATTGGGACCTCCTTGAATGCGGTTCAAAATATGTCCATGCCGCGACGGTAAGCTGTGTCGTCTGGTCAAAGTTGGATTCATTTGCAATAGTTATGTAATCATCCACCCCGTCAAACTTCAGCCCCTGCCCGTGCACTCCAGCAACAGGCGCAGTCGAGGTGCTCATTGTCCCCAACATCTGCCCATTATTAGTTCCCGCCTTATCGCTCACTACCCCAGTTCTCCAATTCACATCAGGCCCGTCAAATGTCCAGTGGCCGATAAGAGAGCTTTGCGCTGATGCGGGGGATTTTGGAGTTACCGAGAGCTTCGCGCTTGACCCAGCCCGATAAAGCGCCGTTATTTCATCCGCCGTCAGCGCGCGGTTGTAGATACGGACGTCGTCGAGGGAGCCGTTTGTTAAAGGAGTTCCCGGCTCAGCTGTACCGCCATATA
>CAZPGN010000008.1:0-29760 GCA_964586635.1 uncultured Candidatus Saccharibacteria bacterium
TGTCATCACTCCCGTCAAACGCAAGTCCTTGTCCGTGCACCCCCACCACAGGCGCAGTCGAGGTGCTCATTGTCCCCTGCATCTGCCCGTTATTGGTTCCCGCCTTATCGCTCACTACTCCAGTTCTCCAATTCACATCAGGCCCGTCAAATGTCCAGTGGCCGACAAGAGAGCTTTGCGCTGATGCGGGGGATTTTGGAGTTACCGAGAGCTTCGCGCTTGAGCCGGCGCGATAAAGCGCGGTGATTTCATCCGCCGTCAGCGCGCGGTTGTAGATGCGGACGTCGTCGAGGGAGCTGGGGGAGAAAAGATCACCAGCACCCTCGTCGCGTTTGCCGATAGAAACATTGTTTGTATTGTATAGATTTCCCGAGAGTGAAGCGTTTACAGCCGTTCCCTCACTTACCGCATCAAGAAAAAGGGCTGTAGTTTTTGTAGAACCAGTATATACCATTGTGGCAAAGTACCACCTATCAATAATTAATACAGTTGTGCCTGTCCGTACAGCGCCATTCCCGGATACGTCTTGTACGCCGCCGCGCAGATTATTTCCTTCAGTACGCAAGAACCAGTTTCCATTAGAATTAGTATTGCGTCCAACTATATTGGCCCCTGCTGAAGGAAGCGCAGATGGCCGTATCCATGCCGTAAGTGTAAAGTTGTCAGTCGCGGTGAACGCAGTGCCGCCTGCAACACTACTGACATCAATAGAGTCATCCACCCCGTCAAACTTCAGCCCCTGTCCGTGCACCCCTGCAACGGGCGACGTTGATGTGCTCATCGTCCCGCGCATCTGGCCGTTGTTTGTCCCCGCTTTGTCGCTCACGACTCCAGTTCTCCAGTTCACATCAGGCCCGTCAAATGTCCAGTGGCCGACAAGAGAGCTTTGCGCTGATGCGGGGGATTTTGGGGTATTTGATATGACTCCCGCCGCGCGGGCGAGTAGGCCTGTCAGGTATTCTTGCAGTGGTTCGTAAAACCATGCACCGCCGGAGATTGCGGTGATTAGGAGCGCTAGGATAAAGAACCGTTCGTGAGGATAGAGCTTATGCATGTGGCTTTAGTATATCATCGCTTCAGTGCGTCACGGAGCGTTGGCGTGTGGATATGGGTCGGCGACAATATTGATTTGGACTAAACTCCGAGGTGTGCGGAGAGGCTCTCCGAGAGCACTCGCTCTTGCGCTCCCGTATCGCGGTTTCGGAGCGTTACGGTATTGTCGTCCAGCGTTTGAAAATCGATTGTAATGCAGTGAGGCGTTCCTATCTCATCCTGGCGACGGTAGCGTTTCCCAATGTTGCCGTTATCGTCAAAAACAGCGGCGATACCTTCTTTGCGGAGGCCGTCATACACTGAACGAGCCGCGAGCACAAGTTCGGGTTTATTCTTAAGAAGCGGGAAGACGGCGGCGCGCACGGGAGCTAAATGGTTCGGCAGAGCCAGATAAACTCGTTTCTCTTCGGCGCCGCCCTCTGCCGATGGGAGCGTGTCTTCGCGATATGCCGAGAGCAATACAGCAAGCACGGTTCTGTCGAGACCAAATGTCGGCTCAATGACATGCGGGATAAATCGCACTCCGGGAGTGTCGTCAAAATAAGAGAGGTCTTCAGAACTCGATTCACTGTGGCGAGTGAGATCATAATCACCCCGATACGCAAGCCCATAGAGCTCTTTTCTGCCGAATGGGAAGTCGAATTCAAAATCAATCGTGCGCTTGGAATAATGGGCGCGCTCTTCTGGCGCAACTTCAACCTCATGCACATGCAAGTCAGTAAGTCCGAGATCGTCTGTTATCCACTCCTTCATTTCTGTGCGCCACTGCTCGAAGTGTTTTTCCCATTCGTCGGGGTGGACGAAATACTCAATCTCCATTTGCTCGAATTCTCGCGCACGAAAAAGAAAATCTCGCGGAGAAATCTCGTTCCGAAACGCTTTTCCGATTTGCGCCACGCCAAATGGCAATCGCGGGTGGAATGAATCTACAATATTTTTGAAGTTGACGAACATTCCCTGTGCCGTCTCTGGACGCAAGTAAGCGCGCTCCCCTCCCTCGACACCGACCTCCGTGCCGAACATCATGTTAAACTGGCCTGCCCCGGCAAGTTTTCCACCGCATTCGGGACATGTTATATCGGAAACATGATCTCTGCGAAATCTTTTCTTGCACAACTCACACTGGGCTAGCGGGTCAGAAAAGCCAGCGAGATGTCCGCTTGCCTCCCACACCTTTCCCGACATGAGAATCGCGGTGTCTATCCCGTAAATATCATTGCGAGAGCGTACGAACTTATGCCACCACCTATCTGCAATGGCTCGCTTAAGCAGAGCGCCGAATGGCGCCCAATCCCATGTTCCCGCGAGGCCTCCATAAATATCTGAACCGCGCCAGACAAAACCGCGCCGCTTCGCGAGCGACACGATTGCTTCCATTCGCGAGTCTTGATCGGCAGACATAAATTAATTTCGTGTTCGTTATTGCTGGCGGACTATATCATCACCGTCTCGGAATGTGCGATCGGTAACGAGCACTGTCGTAAGGGGATCTCTCCGCGCCTCGATGGAGACTTGCGCAGTATCGTCAATGGCGCGC
The DNA here is from genome assembly GCA_964586635.1 of uncultured Candidatus Saccharibacteria bacterium. Classification (GTDB taxonomy): domain Bacteria; phylum Patescibacteriota; class Minisyncoccia; order Phycocordibacterales; family CAZPGN01; genus CAZPGN01. Next base: position 2,591 of record CAZPGN010000008.1, read on the forward strand.
AACAGTGTCTCCCCCAAAAGCCGAGGCGCCTCTCCTACTTGCGACAAGCTTGGCACAAAACCGATCTGGAATGCAACTTCGCGCACCGGCCGCGTACCGCCGGTGCCCGCAGGCACTGTCCCAACGCGCCACTCCACAGTATTGGTCGAGGGATCAAACGACACCTGCTCACTGGCCGGAGCAGTCGTGCCAGTATAGCGAATGTGCTGTGGAAGCGTAGCCCGCACAGACACATCGCGCAATTCATTGAGCGTATTTGTTACTGCCCAGATAATAGTGTAGGTCGTTTCCTTATCCGCAATAGGCGGTATAGGCCCGACATTGGTGAAGGGCCCAGCGCCGTATACGGCGCGAGCAGAAAGTCCCGCCTCGGTGGCAAGGCGAACCACGCGCTCGGCTTGCGCGTTTACGGCGCGGTCGCCGCTTGCGGCTATCCGAGTTCCGGAGACAGTGAGCGCGAGCTTCATGTCCGTATCGCTTCCGGACACAATTTGCTTGGCAATGGCGAACGAAAACCGAAAGTCCTTGCTTTCTCCAGGCTCGAGTGTGCCGTCAAAATCTTCACTCGTGCTATCCCAAACGATGATATTGTCGAGCGACCGATACAATCCTGTTATCGCCTGCACGGAGGCGCGATCAAGCACATCCCCGACAAAGCGTAGGGAAAGAGATGTGTCCAATACGCGCGTGGGAAGATTGTTCACTATTCGCACTGAACCGTTTATGCGTTGGCCGCGCCGCGCAGTGATGTCGCCGTCCACTGTTCCATCGAGCGAGATGCGTGCTTCTATCGATGGACGCCGCAGGGCAAGCGTCTTCTGGGCGCTGTTGTACGGCACACTAATTGCGTCAGACGAATCGGGCCCGGGAGCTCCCACAGTAACAGTAAAGGTCTTAAGTTCATCGTCCTGCCCAGTGACTTGGCCGCGGATGCGGATCGTGCGTTCTCCGCCAGGCGGCAGATCACCGAGCCGCCAGAGACGATTATTGCCGGGAAGCGACGCGGGCGAAGCGTTCATGAGAACGAAGCCGGGCGGGTACAATACCTGCAGGAGCGCGTCATCTATCACCGCATCAGTGTTCGAACGAACTGTTATGACCGCTTCCACATCTTCTCCCGAACCGATTTCTTGCGGCAATTCGACACCAAGTGTTACAGGAGCGGCCGTAAGCGGAATTGAGTATTTCTTTTCTTTGACAAAAATCGCATTCGAATCCGCCACGCGATATTCAAGCGCAAACGCAAGTGTCTGCTCTGAATTTTCCTCACCAAAGAGAACGACTCGGACGGTGCGGCTCGACACGCCGCCGGGCGGTATCGAACCGGCAGACTCTCGCGTACGCGTTAACGCCTTCGACCTATCGGACGGGTCGCGCGCGCCGGGCGGATATTCGACGATAAAATCGGCAAGCTCAAGCGCCACCGGATTCGTGTTTGAAATGAGAACTTGGAGTGAAAGCTCCTCGCCGCCGCCCACAGACACGGGCCCGTTTACTGTTATCTGAATATTTTCGCTCGAGATGGTCGTCGAACCGCGCAACAGCAAAAACGATACAAACGCAACAGATCCGACGAAAAAAAGAATTGAGAGAATGAGTATTTTCTTTGCGAGAGGCATACGAATATGGGGCGCGACAGGGACTGACAACTCCGGACTTGTCCAATCCCCGCTCGCGCCTTCCGGTTCGCGCTCTTTTCGAAGACCGTGGCGTTGTGGTTCTGGCGGCGCCGTAGCGCGGCGATACAGACCACGTTCGAGCTTTTCTATTCTCCCCAGTGACCCTTCTTGCGAGGATTGCTGTCCGTTTTGTTCAGGCATGTGCATTTGTATTGTATCACGACTGAAATATGGTATTACATGTCCGCGCCCTGTATCGCATCCACTATCACACGGTGTGCCAGGGCACGGTGTGGCTCGAATGCCGCAATCATATCCGCGTTCCACTCGCTTTCTGCGGCAAAGGGCGCGAGCTCGTCAGTGCGTGGCATATAGCCACGATGGTGAAGTATGCGCAAAGCCAGCATAAGTTCAAACCGAACACAATCTTGCTTTTCTGCGGAATATCCTGCGAAAAACCGTATACCTTCCGAAAAAATATCAAAGAGTTCTGCGTCCCCTTCCAGTTCCTCCCCCGCGGAGAGCCGCGCCAGCAGGCGCGCGAGTCTCTCGTATGCATGTCTCTTATCGGCATTGAGAAAAATGGTGTCCAGGCGCAAAACAGTGCGGGCGTCTACAAGGCGCCACCACTCGCGACCGCGCACAAGAGCTATACTCGAGAGTGCAAGCGTATCGAGAGAAGGGCGAAGCTTTGATTTCGCATAACGAACGCCTTGCGCGTGCACGGAGAGAACGCCGAGCGCGCGCGTAAAGCATGTCACTATTCGATTTGCCTCTCCTGATTCACGCGCCGAAAGAACGATTGCCGGCGTCTCATAAATTGTATACATAGAAATTATGCGCGCTTGATGGAGAGAAAAATCTTTCCCGCGCCGAGCAACACTTCTTGTCCTGCATCCTCCATGAAGGACACTCTGTCGGCATTAACAACTCGGGCAATTGACTCGCCGTGGTTGGCAATGAATTCACGAATGGAGGCATCGCCCGAAAAAGCAATGGTTATCCGTTCGTGAGGAGATAGCCCTTCGCCCTTTCGCAAGTCTTGCACGGCTCGCACTATCTCGCGCACATCGCCGCGCTCTCGCAATAATGGCGTTATATTCGTATCGAGCGCCACGCCTCCAGACGCGGTATCGACAACGACTTCTTCGACATTCACTTCATCTCGAATGAGCGCACGAAAGTCCTCCGATAACTCCTCGTTGATGATAAGCCGCGCGAGTGGCTGGCGGATTTTGATGCCGGCTCGCGCGCGCGCCTCAAGCGCGCGCGCGACTAGCGCCCTCGTGCGCTCCATATCAATAAGTATCGCATCGTCGATCGCTTCCGCTGAAGGCCAGTCAGCGAGATGGACGCTCTCGGGCGCGCGAGCTCCGCGCACCCGACTATACACATCTTCAGCGGCAAATGGTGTAAGTGGAGCCATTAATTTTGCAAGCGTCTCAAGCACAAAACGAGTCGTGCCGAGCGCGCCCGTACCCATGCCGTCCGTTTCTTCTTTGAAGCGGTCCCGAGAGCGACGCACATACCATTGCGACAAATCGGCTATAAACTCTCGTATTGCCCGCGACGGCTCGAGCAGGCGGAATTGGTCGAGGTCGCGTGTCATGGACGCGATAAGCGAATTAAGCCGCGCTCGTATCCATCTATCTAAAATATGGCGGCTTTTGGGTCGTCCTTCCTCATCATCAAGCGTGCGAATCGCCCCATTGTTCGCGTACAATTCATAGAAGCGCGTGACATTCTCAAGCAGGTTAAAAACCCTCTTCACTATCTCATCGACTGTTTTTTCATCAAAGTTCTTGGAGTCCCCGGGCTGATTGACCGAATACATCCAGAAACGGAGAGGGTCAGCGCCATACCGCGCCAGCATGTTCCACGGGTCCACCACATTGCCGACCGACTTGGACATCTTCTTGCCCTGTGCGTCGAGGATATGCCCAAGACAGACGACGTTCTTAAAGGCCTTTCCTCGTCCCATAAGCGCTCCGACAGCATGTAGTGTGTAAAACCATCCGCGCGTCTGGTCAATCGCTTCGGAAATGTAATCGGCCGGGTACAAAATGTCTGGGGTTGAAAATGGAAAATGGTCTTGCGCAAAGGGCATCGCACCAGAGTCGAACCAAACATCCATTACTTCGGGCGCGCGCCGAAGGCGCGCGCCGTCTTCGTCCTCCAATTCAATTTCGTCAACATAAGGACGGTGCAGGTCGAGTTCGAAGCGTTCATTAATGGGCAGACGAACGAACGAGAGCGAATGCACTTCGGCATTGTCAAAAAGGAATTCACGCCTCGTTATCATCTCAACAAGAGTAGAAACATCACCCCCGCCGGCTCCAGCAAGCAGTAGTCGTAGCGGGCCACCATGACCGATTAAAAGGATTCGTTTCCCGGAGTGCTTCGCATCAATATCATAAAGCGCCATGAGCGAGCGCTCTTTTACTTGCTGAAGATTTTCGCCATTTTGAAGAGAGTGCTCGAACGCGCCGCGCAGTGAGCCAAAATAGGCGTAGTATTCCTCCCATGTCTTATGCTCAAATTGCCCTGCTTCGATTTCGCGCAACCGTTCATCGTATACCACCCGCTCATCCGGTAGGGCAAGCGCCTCCTGCACGATGGCGACTGTTTCTTTAATGCGAAGAAGCGGGGACGCGAAAATGAGGTCGATGTTTTCCGCGCGAAGCCGCTCCGCGGCTTCGCGCACCTGCCGCTTGCCCTCATCGGTAAGACGCGCCGAGTTATTGCGCACGGAACTCACCTTCCCTGCGACATTGTTATCAGCTTCACCGTGACGCATAAGTAAATATGAGTTGCCCGATTTCTTTGTAAATCGTTTCAGTGTATCCAGCGAATCGACGAATACGCGCTGTCCCAATTCGCTTTCCCAGATAGGAAGTGGCGTCCCCCAGTATCGCTCGCGCGATATTGCCCAATCTTTTATCTCCCGAAGCCATTCACCGAAACGACCTTCTTTGATGTGCTCTGGCACCCAATTAATCCGTTCGTTTTCCGCAACCAACACTTCGCGCAACTGCGACATGCGGATATACCAGGAATCTCTGGCGTAATAGATTACCGGCGTATTACAGCGCCAGCAATGCGGGTATGAGTGCTCGTATTTCTCCTTGCCGAAGAGGCGTCCACGCCGCGCAAGGTCTTTAATAATATCGACAGCGACCGCTTCGTCTTTCACAAATCGCTTCGCCAAGAAGTCGGCCTCGTCAATAAATGTTCCGTCGAGATTCACTAGATGATGCTTTGGCAATCCTACCTCGGTTCCAAGCAAAAAGTCGTCCTGGCCGTACATCACTGCCGTATGCACGATACCTGTCCCGTCTCCTGTCGTAACAAAATCGGCCGCATATACTCGGTATGCTTTTTCGTCGAGTCTCTTTTTATCCTCCCCCTCAACAACGCTCGCCATATATGGATAGAGCGGCTCGTATCGGGCGCCGACCATGTCGGCGCCCGATACGACCGCAACCTCATCGTACCCGCCGCTCTGGAATAACTTCGCGACGCAGTCACGAGCCGCAACGAAGCATTCTCCGTCCTTCCGTACTATCGCATAGTCGATATCTCTTCCTACCGCAAGCGCAACATTTCCAGGCAGTGTCCATGGGGTAGTTGTCCAAGCCAAAACATATGTCGCGTCATCGGACACGAAATGACCCGTTTTTTGACCCACCTCGAGTTTGAATTTCACAAATACCGACAGGTCTTTAACGTCTTTGTATCCCTGCGCGAGCTCGTGCGACGACAATGCCGTGCCGCACCGCGGGCACCATGGTAAAACCTTGTAATCTTTATAGACAAGACCTTGTCTGTGCGCTGAGCCGAAAACGGCCCAGAGCGATTCAATGTACTGCGGCGAATAGGTCACATAAGGATGTTCTTGATCGAGCCAGAAGCCAATGCGCTCGGTAAAACGATTCCATTCTTCCAAATACTTCCACACGCTCTCTTTGCATTTTGCATTGAAAGCGGCAACGCCATACGCTTCGATATCTTTTTTTGACTTGAGCCCAAGCTGTTTTTCAACTTCGAGCTCGACAGGTAGACCATGAGTGTCCCATCCCGCCTTGCGACGCACATGATAGCCGCGCATGGTGCGATACCGCGGTATCGCATCCTTGAAGGCGCGCGCTTCTAGGTGATGAATACCCGGTTTCCCATTCGCTGTCGGCGGACCTTCGTAGAAAACAAACTCTCCCTTTGGCGCGGGTTTTTCCAGAGAGGATTTGAACACGCCTCGTTTTTTCCAAAATTCCAGTATCTTTTCTTCGCGCTCTGCGATCGCACTTTTCTTTTCCTCCGCCATATAGACCACAGACTATCAAATTGTAGGCTTTTTGCCATACAAATGATGAGCCCGCGCATGAATGCGCGGGCTGGAGTATGGATATGTATTGAAGCCTCGCTAATTGCACCGTTCCGGGAATGGAACTTTTTCCATTCCACACCGGAGCCATCGCAAAAAACACTTGCCGTGTGGCTTCCCGTATGTTTCGGCGAGAGCGACGGCCATTCGCTCCAGGAAATCTTGGCGCGAATCGAGCGCCGCAATTCCTGCCTTCAGGAGGTCCTTCGCCGCTCGGATGAATTCATTGTGGTGCGTAATGAGCACGAACTCCATTCCACCCGAGCATTCGTTGAAGAAATCCTCGAAAAGCTTTCGAAAATCACCTTCATTGAAGATTTGGTGGTCTGACACCTCTCGAGAGACAAGCGTCTCGAAGACCTCGGCAGGAGTCACATCCCATTCCATCTTTTCCATTTCTGCCACGAGGTCGCGTATCTTGCGCTCTATAACTACGAACGCGATCATTGAGATGACAGCGCAGGGCGGTAGGGTGAAAGGGATGACGGGATTACCGTCCTCGCACACAAAGCAGTCCGGCCTTGCCATGGTCAACATCTCCTTGCCAAAAGAGGCGATCAACGTGTGAACAATTCGCAAACTATAGTACAGCACATTTCCCCACCTGTCAACGGTCTGTGTTCAAGGTTCAACCTAGGTTGAACCTTGACCGTTGACAAAAGGCGCGTAAACAGAGAAACTCGTGTTGGTATCAGTACCCTGCACACCGCACAAAGACCGGAGGAGAATCATGGCATGGGAAATGACCCCATACGAAGCTCGTTCGGCTGATTCGCAGTATCAAGACCGCCTGCGGACTATCATTACGTTAGGAGAATCGGCCATGGATACCCCGCAGGGCGTCCCCGCGAAGACCTGTTTCGGAACGCTTCCTCCTATGGTATTCGATTTGGCGAATGGAGCGCCGCTCGTCACCGAACGCAGGATTTCGTTCTGGCGCAAAGCAATCGCGGAAATTTTCGCATTTATAAACGGAGCGCGAACAACAACCGAACTCCGTAAACGGGGTTGCTCGTGGTGGGACGAATGGGCAACGCCTGAAAAATGCCGCTCCATGGGACTCGAAGCTGGAGATCTGGGACCCGGCTCATATGGACCTGTCTTCCATGACTTTCCGCGCATCGTATACGAGAACGGCAAATGTGTGGGCACCGCCACATTCAACCAATTTGCCCATCTAATCAACCAAATCCGCGAGTTCCCCACCCTCCGCACCCTGCGGATATCGAACTGGATACCCTACTATATCGGGCGCGGTGGGTTCCAGCGCGCAGTCGTTTCTCCCTGCCACGGCGATCTCATGGTGCGAATTCTTGGGGGAAAACTACACCTGACTATGGTGCAGAGATCTGCCGATATGCCGATTGGGGTCCCCGCTAATATGGTCCAATATGCCGCGCTCACACTTGCCCTCGCGCATGTCTGTGGGTACGAACCCGGAAGATACACGCATCTGCTGCTCGATGCACATGTGTACGCAAACCAGATAGAAGTCGTAACGAAAATGACCGCCCGAGAGCCGAAACGCCTACCGACCCTGCGGCTTCTTAACCCACCCAATGATTTGTTCCAGTTCAGTCCCGATAATTTTCAACTGGAAGATTACGACCCCCACCCCGCCATCACAAACATCCCCGTAGCCGTATGATGGTCGGTCAAGGTTCAACCTAGGTTGAACCTTGAAAGAAAATCCCGCTTAGATTGTCGAAGCGGGATTACTATTTTCGTTCCGAAAGAAATGAACTCTGTTATTTATTCAAGCAGGACATTGACGATCTCAACACCCGCTTCAGCCAAAACCTCTTCCGCGTCAAGCATGCTGTATCCTTCCACATAGCAAACTCGGTGGATACCAGCCACAACAATCGCTCGGGCGCACGACGGGCACGGAAAAGTCGTCACATAGAGGTTAGCGCCGCGAAGCGAGATTCCATCGCGCGCGGCGAGCGCAATGACATTTCTCTCCGCATGCAAGGCGCACGAGAGATCGGTGCGCTCGCCCGCATCGAAATTCGATCGCGGGTCGCCGTTTACATATACACTTCTGCGGTCAGGAAAATGCTCGTTCCAGGCGCACACCAGTAGTGCGCCATCTCGTACAACGAGCGCTCCGACCTGCCGCCACCAGTCGGGGCTTTTTTCTGCAAGACTATAGCCTGCCATCATGAACCGCCGATCGAATTCTTGGAGTGAAATGCTATTCTTCGAGCTCGGCATTCGAGTCTTTTCCGAGAATGTTCTGTCCCATCTCAAGAAAATGGAGCGAAACTCTACAGAATAGGCGCTGAAATGGGAATCATGTATCTCCCTCATCTCTGATTCGTCCGGCATGACTATACGATAGTTGCCATTGTATGCCCTCACACGGCCACTCCAATCGGCAAGAGTATTGTTGTCGAGAATGAGCACATCGCGGAAAATCCTAAGCGCCAAGACCATCGGCACGATCTCTCGCTCCGGCGAAAGCGCCCGTATATCCCGTTCCAGTTTTGGCCATCGTGCCAACAACTCCGTACCTACGATCCACAAGAGACCCCCACGACACTCCTCAAAGAGTTTCCTGTACCCCGCGTGCACAACCGGCACATAGGCAACCAAGTCGACATGGTCAAAACTCACCGCAATCACCCCTTTCTGTTTTTGCGTTACTGCTCGCGCGCCTCTATGGACTATTTCGTATTCTCTCTATAATCGATGGCAATACCTCTCTCAAGTGCTCCGGAAGTGCGTCTGCTACACGCTGCGCGAGCAGATCGACGCCATCGATCTCAAGTCGCCGTATCCGTTCTGTCGTCGAGGTCGTAGCTTGCGCGGGCAAGCGCACTATCTTTCCGCATAACGCTTCGATCGGCTTAAGCGCTTGCCACGGGAAATCTTTTGTTGTTTCAGAGGCAATTAGCACATCGGGCCGCACAATGCGCACGAGTTCATTTATCTCCTGTTCAGTGTCGCGAAGCGTAACGATATCAACCGAACGCAGGTGCGAAAGCAAACGAACGCGTTCGTCCTGCGGAACGATTGGGCGATTGGGTGTCTTTCGCCGTCGCGCAAGCGCATCGGAATCAACTCCCACTATCAACACATCTCCCAGTTCCTTCGCTTTATTGAGATACGAAGCGTGACCAATATGCAGAAGATCGAAGACTCCCTGTGTCAGCACAATCCTGTGTCCTTCGTTCTTGAGACGGATAACGATTTCACGCAATCGAGCAAAATCAGGTATGTACCGTTCCTCGAATGTCGCTGTTCCTGCCCGCAGTACTTCCATCATATCTCATACATCCGCATTATTAATAGCATACTCATTCTATACAAAAAAGCGGCGGGTCCATAATACCCAATATTCTGTACACGAGACAAAATTAGTTTCTTAAGGTCAGTCATTTATGCTACGCGGAAAAAAACTTGCCCGTATTTTTCGTTATCGCCGGGGAAACCCACGATGACATGCGCATGGAGGTGACGCACCGAGCCGCCAGTTCGTTCAGGAGCGCCGAACCTGATAGCGAACCCTCCCGAATCAAATCCATATTTCTTTCCGAGCTCCCGCACCAATTCCCAAAGGCTCGCAACGAACGCTGAAGGTGTTTCCTCTGGGTAGAGAATATGCTCGCGACAAATGAGTAGAAAATGGTGCTCGGTGTTCTCATATGGCCATTGATTCTTGGTCGCCACCCAATGTTCGTTCTCCGCAAGAATAGGCGGTGCGTGATATTTCGGCAAATTCTCAAGGCAGAATGGACACTCTCCCCTTTTTTGTATCTTTTCCATAACAACGCGCTGTTCATCGCAACGCGCGCTCTCCAATACGACAAAGTCTTTCTTTTTCATGCTACTACTCGTGACCTTATGGCCGACTGAATGCTAGTATATTAGTATACCAATAATGAGGTGCTTTGGTGATATGTCAACGCATCGCCAGAGCGAGAAAATATATGCAAATGATGAAAGGGTGCACGAGCCACAAGCTCTCGTGGGTTCTCGTTATGATAGGCGGTTTGAACTGGGGACTCGTGGGTCTCGGAACGATCCTGGGCGGTGATTGGAATGTAGTTGGGAGACTCCTTAGCGCATGGCCAACCACGGAAGCCGTCGTATACATTCTAGTCGGCATTGCGGCGCTCATGCAGATCGTCGGTTGCCGCTGTAAAAAATGCAAGGCCGAAATGGAAATGTGCAACAGCACTGGAAAAATGTAGCCCAAGCCAGACAGCGCGTTTTCCACTTTACGCACAAAAGCTCCCTCGCGGGAGCTTTTGTGCGTTCTTAATCCTTAACCTCGATCCCCATCGAGCGAGCGGTGCCTACGATGCTTCGCATTGCTTGGTCAATGTTTTTCGTGTTCAGATCGGGCAGTTTCCGCTCGGCAATTTGGCGCACCTGCGCCATTGATACACTTCCTGCCTTTTTCGTGAGATTTGTCCCCGAGCCTTTCGAGACGCCGGCGGCTTTAATAAGCAAGCTGGAGGCGGGAGGGGTCTTCAAGACGAAAGTAAATGTGCGGTCTTCCTTGACCGTTATCTCAACAGGAATGATGTCTCCTGCCATCTCACGAGTCGCCTCATTGAAGCGATTCACGAAATCTCCGATATTTATGCCCGCCTGGCCAAGCGCGGGACCAATCGGGGGTGCAGGCGTCGCCTTGCCGGCGGGAACCTGCAATTTCACCTTCTTTATGCCCCCCTTACCCTTGATCGGTGCGGCCATATATATTAGCGACTATATCTTATTAACCTGCAAAAAATCAAGCTCCACTGGAGTCTCGCGCCCAAACATGGAAACGAGTACCTTGACCTTGCCGCGCGCCTCATCGATCTCGCTTATCTTGCCCTCGAACTCTTTGAATGGTCCGTCCGCAATCTGCACGCTCTCGCCCACCGAGAGATCGATTGTGTGCTTCACTGTGTCGCTCTGCATTCTGCTGAAAATTTCCTTCACTTCTTTCGGATCAAGCGGGACGGGCTTCACTCCCGCGCCGACAAAACCAGTCACGCGCGGAGTATTGCGCACCACATACCAAGAATCATCATTCACTATCATGTCCACCAGAACATACCCCGGGTAGATTTTTTCTTCGTAGGTGATGCGCTTGCCGCCCTTGGTCTTGATCTTCTTTTCGGTCGGAACGATAACATTAAATATCTTGTCCTCAATTCCAAGCGATTCCACGCGTTGCTTCAAATTGCGCGCAACAGCGTTCTCGTAACCCGAATAGGTGTGCACGGCATACCAATTACGATCGTTTTTAATTTCTTGATGCTCCGCAATGTTCATAGTTATTTAGAAAACAAAATTATTGAGCACGAACAAAAAAATGGTGTCAAAAAAGGTAAGATAGAATGCGACTCCGAGCGAGACGCCGATCACGATTGCCGTGTATGCGACTGACTGGCGCGTAGTTGGCCAGCTCACATGGGCGAGTTCTGCGCGCGTTCCTCGGATATAGTCTATCAGGGTCTGCATGTTACAATTCTGCTTCTTACTAAAAACCGCCCCGCGGGCAGTAACTACACTCTACTCCTATTTAGAGAATAAGTCAACAACAACACCATATGCAAAAAGCTACCGCAACTCGTATACAATGGTCACTTGTGAGCTATAGATATTCTCGCCCGCGGAGACAACAGGCGGGGGGCCGGCCAACGGGTCTCCTGGTGAGCCGTCAAACGATTTCGCCTCGCGATAGAGAGGGTATATAGGCGCTCCTCCATATTCAGAGAAACTAACAATTCTGCCGATGCGCGTACCAAGAGCACGCGCGATCCGTTTCCCTTCACCTCTTGCCATTTGAATAGCCTCCTCGCGTGCCGAAGACTTTAATGCTTCATCTTTATCGACACTAAAGGTCACGCCGCTAATGCCCGAGACTCCCAGTGTTCCCACGCCCGCTAGGAGCTCCCCCGCAACAGCAATATCCCGCACCTTCACTCGCACCATCTGATTTATTTCATACCCAACGAGCACTCGCTCTCTATCCTCGGGAGGGCACAGAGACACGACACAAGCATCCTGTCGGGAATGGAATTCGTAACGCGGATTGATGTCATATCCAATCGTCTTAATATCTTTTTCAGATACGCCAGATAACTTGAGGAACTTAATCGCCGCATTTGATTTCTCTGACGCAGTAGCTTGCGCCAATTCAAGCGAATTGGCTTCTTCTATTACAGAATAAGTGAATTCAGCGATGTCGGGAATTGCGGCTATTTCGCCCGTGCCGCTTACGGTAATGGTCCGTTGGGGATACACATCGTCCCCGACATATCGTAGCGACTTGAGCTCGCTCAAAAAGAGCGTTGCAACAAAAAACGCACAGGCGCCGACAAGCGCCGCGAAAAGGCGCGGCGTCCACCTGTGAGAAAATAATTCATTCATATGTCCCCAGTATAGGCTGTTTTTTTGGCTACCGCAATCTTAACGATTTGCGGAGATGAAAGACTTTAATTCTTGAACCAGCTTCCCTGCGTCAGCTTGCGTCAGTTGTCCCGCCACTTTGTGCGCGTTAAAATCACCTCCCTCCTCGTCGATGTACAAGACCATATTACCGAAACTGCGTGATGCGGAAACGAGCAAAGTTCCCGCCTTCACGAGGTCGCGTACGCGATTCTCAAGGCCTGATGGCGTGCGGCTCGCGAGAAGGCCTTCGGCCTTCTCGCGCACTTCATCAAAAAACGCATTGCCTTGATTGAGGTAAATGAGCGCGCTCGTATCACGCTTCGCATCCGCATCAGCGCGCGCGGAGTCGAGGTCTTTCATACCGTTCTCAAGAAGCCCCACATACACCGCCAACTCGTTCACGAATTTCTGGAGCCGTTCTTTGTCGGCCACTTCTTTGGCGGCTTGCGCCTCTGATGCGGTCTCGGAGAGTTTCTCTTTGAGTGCTGTCTCGCGCGCTTCATTTTCTTGCCGCGCCGTCTCAAACCTGGTTTCGACTCGACTTTTCTCGCTTTGCAACAATTGGCGCGCGTTCCGCTCCGCGGAGGCTTCTTGTTTTAATAGCAAGAGCTCGGATGTTATCTTTTCTTCAAGGATGCTCACTTTCGCCGTAGCATTGGCAAGAAGCGTGAGCGCCTCATCATATCCCGCGAACGAAGACTTTGTCGCGGCGCCGCTTGCCTCGAGGAGCGCTCGCACCGAGAGCCAATCGCCCTCTTCAGCCGCCGCTCGCGCGCGGACAAGCAGTTTATCTGCAACAAGAAACTCTTCCGATTGCGCCGCACCGTCTGCAATCGCGGGGTCATTCGGGACCTTGCTTTTCAACTCACTAAAAGAGACAAGTGACGCAAGGTAATTCCCATCGGCGAGTGCTCGTTTTCCTTCTTCGACGAGCGACGCCTGCGCTTCGCGCTCAGCAATTACGTAGGCACCGCCCGCAGCGCTCGTGAGCACAGAAAGGGCAAGCAAAACGAGCAATAATGGATGCCGCCACATACGACTATCATTGTATCGCATTCTGCGCTTCGAGCTCAACTATCTCGGCCATCCAGCAACCTCAAATGTTGGGGAAGTTAGAAAACCCGCTCGGGTCCTGTATTGCGATAGCGATCCGAAAATGCGCCGATACGCGCCACATCGATCACCCCATCCGCGCCGATATTAAAACTATCAACACGCCCCCATGAGACAAGTGAAATATCGAAGTCGTTCGCTTCGCGCGGAGACGCGATCATTTTGCCCACCGCGAGCGCCTTGATAGTCTCCTTTGTCGATGTCGCGATACGCGGATGAAAAGCGAGCCAGATATCGCCGTGTTCAAGGTTGTGAATCGCCGTCTCGTCCGCAACCGACTCTTCATGAAAACCTTTTGGAGCAGGAGATTGGTAATGCCAACCGGAAGATGGCGGGTTGGAATTGTATTGCGGATGCCCTGCGCCAAAGGCAATGTGTTCTCGTCCCATAATCGGCACGGCCTTGCCCAATTCGCCCTGGTCATTTGCTTTGTTTGTGTTTTTCAAGCGCCCGAACGCGAACATTCCTCCGCCGACCAGAATAAATACTGCCAGTATCCCGACAAGCCACCGCAGGCCGTCACGGCGCCGCGCCGCCTTGACCCGTTCGTCTCGCGTCTCGCTTTTGCCTTTTTGTTCTAATTCCATAGAGTATATCTGTTGCACATTTCTTGTGCCGTCAGTATATCATCACATTATCGTATGCCAGAAATGAGGTTTAGCGATTCATCCGGACGCGCCACAAGGAAACGAACGCGGCCAATGCGCTGACCCCGCTCCGTCACTATATCGACACGCCACTGTCCAGTGCTTAAGGTTGATTTCGCAGTGTATCCCCTATAACCACCGTCGCGGCCGCCAAAAATAGGAAACGCGAGCCTGTCGGTCGTGAGCCACTCTTCCTTCTGCTCATCATAGAACTGCCACTGGTGATATATCAGGGTGTTTAATCGAGTTGGAGCAAAAATCGAGCTGAACACATACGCGCCCTCGCCTTTCGCGACATGTATGACATCGTATGGGCGGAAATAGCGATACCAAGATGCATCTTCATATGTAACCCGATAGGTATCAGTCCCGGATATCCGTTCAACAGACCGAAACACGCCAGCCTCTTTCATGGCAAGTGGGACGGGTGGTATGAGATTTGCGAAATAGAGGGCATTCATCGCGAGGTAAATTCCGCAAATAGCCCTAACAAGCGACGGCGTACTCGCGCGAACCTGTGCCGGCATCAGCCGCCGCAGACTGAAATACAAGAGCGCCATAACACAAAGACTCACCGCTCCGCTCAACAAAAAAATTGATGGCCCGACAGCACCAACCAAAACGGGTATGAAGAAAATGAGGTATGAAAAAAGCGCGATAAAAAAGATACTTGCTTGGAAGGTAAGTATTTGATATCGAAGCCGAAAGAATTCGTTACCTACAAGAAGGGCCGCGAGCACAAACAAAAATGGCCAATTTGCCCCGAGCGACGAACTGCGGAAATAAAAGACTACGAGCCCGCTAAAGAGCGCGCCGAAAGAAAACTGAATGGCGAGCTGCGCAATCGTCCGCAAACGCCCTGCAAGTCGTCCGCTGATAATTTTCGCATCGAAGAGATTGACGAGGGCAATCCCGAACGAGGCAAGGAAAAGCTGTCCGAGGAGTATGGCGTTCTCTAATGGCAGATCGATGCGCCGAAGAGTGAGGCTGTCGAAAATAAAGCCCGACAGGAGCGCGACCGAAGACAGATGTCGTTCGTATCTCAAATACCGCGCGGTGATCTTTTCGATATACTGCTTCATTATGAAGATGAAGGGGTCAGGAGCCTTCATAAACCCTTACGCCGATAGCCGCCTCGTCGTTGCACCGTAGCTTGTAAGTTAAATTTTGAATATAGCTGTTGTTCACTGATAGAAATCATACATTATTAAGTGTGAGACGATCGGCTATTATCTTACATCCGTGCGATCTAAGATTTTGAATCCGTCCATTACCGCTTCACAGAGAAAATTCTCCAATTGGCTCTGATCTTCTTTTGTTTGGGCTTTATAGAGATAAGTGTAGTAAAGCTGTTTTTGTTCTTGGCGAATGATTGCGGGAGCAAAATTTGTGCTAACTAGCATCGCGTTTATCAATAGACGTCCAACGCGGCCGTTTCCATCTCCGAATGGGTGAATCTGTTCAAACTTACTATGCACCCCAGCCGATAAAGAGATAATGTCTTTGGTTTTTTCAGTGATACGAGCCATAACCTCGGGGATAAGTTTTGGAACACTCATATAATTCGCTGTTGGCAAATTAACACCGGTAATTCTGACGGCGTGATTACGATAAACACCAGCATCCGGGCGAACGCCATTCATGAGAATGCTGTGGAGTTTAAGCACAAGAGCTTCGTCAACTTTTTCTTTCTTGGCAATATGATCAAATAAATAATTCAAGGCCGTCTGGTGATTTTTTGCCTCTAGTTGTTCGGTCAAGCTTTTATTTGGCAAAGCTACATTGTCAAAAAGAATAGCCGCGGTATCGGATTCGGTAAGAGTACTGCCCTCAATGCTGTTGCTGTGATAGGTAAGCTTCAAAATAAACTGATCACGAATATCCGGATTAGCCAAAATTTCATTTATAACACTTTTATGTTCTCCGGATTTTTGCCCCAAAGCTTGTTTTTTGACCATCAACTGATCAGAAGGAATTGTTTTTTGTCCGGTTACTTCCAAAAAAAGCTCGTCAATGGAAGCCTGCATTTTTACTCGGGGGTTGGATTTACCGGTCCACCAACTGTTGAAAGCGGCAAAAGAAACGCCAAACCTTAGAGCCAGCTTGGTCTGGGTTAGCCCCAACATTTTTTGAATTATCTCCAATTTTTGACGAGTATTCATATAATTAAATTTAGTTTGTATATGGATATCTACCATATTACCAAACTTTATAAGGTTCTGAAAATGATTAGAACTTTATAAAGTTATATATTAAAAAATTAGCAGCACAAAAACAAGAGTGAATCGTCCAACTTATGCCGGATTGCACCCGCACCGTAATATAACCAGAGTTAGAATTACACTTTTTCTTACACGTAATAAGCCACTTCTTATAACTTGGGGTGGCTACAGGGAATCGAACCCTGATCGAAGGCTCCACAAGCCCTCGTGTTAACCGTTACACCATAGCCACCATGGATATGCTTTATAGCAAATTTTGTATTCGAATGCCACATGCGAAAATTGAAGCCGAAGCGCGGAGTGCTTCGGCTGGAGTCTTCTTTGTGCTGGCTACTCCTAATCAGCGATGAGGGTACCGACATTTTCTCCGCGTATGGCCTTGGCGAGATTGCCTTCGCCAAACGCGTTAAAAATGCGGATGGGGAGATTGTTGCTCCTCGCGTATGCGATCCCCTCGGGATCGAAGATCATTGTCAGTTGCCGCTCCAGAAATTCTTGCGGCGTTATTCGCACGATGAGCTTGGCGTCGGGGTTCGTACGGGGGTCTCGGTCGAAAACCCCCTCCTCCTTTGTGCCCTTTAGCATCAGGTCACATTGGAGTTCCTTGGCGCGATTCGCGCCTGCCAGGTCGGTGGAGAAATGTGTTCTGCCACTGCCTGCGGCAAATACGAGCACTCGGTTGTTCGCGAAGTGGTGCCGCGCTCGATGTGGCAAATACGGTTCTGCGACCGCATTCGCCTCTATTGCAGTCATGACACGGACGGCAACACCCATCTCTTTCAGCATTGGCGCCAGCACGCTCGAGAACATGATAGCGTTCACGAGCGTGTATAGCATACCGGCATGGTGCGCGGTGAGCTCGTCAACTCCGAGCTCGCGCGTCAACTCTCCTCCGCGACCAAGATTGCCGCCCCCAGGCATGACACAGAGTTCAAGGTCGGGAAACTCGAACAGAACAGCTCTAATTTCCTTTGCGATATGACGCAAGCATTCTCGGTCAAAAGGTTTCTCGCTTTCGGGACTCTTCAGTGCCTCTCCGGAAAACTTATACAGTATGCGCACGAATCCACCCCTTTCGGTCCACCTGTTTCGATAATACTTCCGATGATATCCTACGCAAGATGTTCTGCGGGGTCAATAGCGTGGAACAGATTCCATTGCCCCAGCCTCGGCGTTTACTTTTCGTGCAAATGCCCAGAGAAGAGAAGACAGACGATTTAAGTACTCATATGAATTCGAGAAAGCGATTTCGTTTTCAAATTCGACGAATGCCGCGACGCGCCGCTCGGCTCGACGGGCAATAGTGCGCGCGCATTCGAGCCGCGCGGCGAGCTCGCAGCCGCCAGGAATTATAAAAGTTGTAATCGGGGGAAGACTTGCCTCAATCGCATCTATCTCCTGCTCTATCTCGCGTAGCGCGTTTGGAGGAATCTTTTTTCTCGCGCCGCCAAGTTCGGCCTGAATAATAAAAAGAGTCTGCTGAAACTCCTCAAGGCGCGAGGCCATCTTCCCATCGGCGGCCGCGCGACACCATCCGAGCGTCGCGTTCAATTCATCTATCGTCCCAAGCGCCTCAATATGTGGGGCATGTTTTTTGTGACGAGCCGAAGACTGATAGAGACTCGTTTCCCCAGTATCACCGTTGCCGGAATACCACGACATATCTACACAAACCCATTCTCTCCTTCTCTGCGCCGCACTTTTTTCATACCGAGCCAAACGAGAGCGACAAGCGCGACGGCGAGCACCGCAACACGCAAGAAATCGTTCATGTCGGACCAGTAACGCACTGTGCCTATAACAAGGGCAAGCGTTCCTCCAAGTGAAAAACCGAGAGACACTGCATCCGCCCCGAGAAAGAAGCCTGCAACTATGGAAAGAATTCCGAGTACGACAAGAGCAACAAAAACATTGCGATTGTATAGCGTTCGCGCGGCTTCATACTCTTTCCGGCAGGAAAAATCGATATCGCAATAACCCGCAGGCTCCTTAAATGGAACTTCGGCGGGCGCTACGCGAATGGGTTTTTGATACTCCGTCCAAGCCCCGCCAACCTCAACGCACGCCGTCTGGTCTTCCGGTTGTATGATAACTTGCCGCGCCTCGCAAAAATCTTCATATTTCGGCTCCTGATACGCAAGGCGTATCGCGTTCACAAACAGAAGATTGAGGACTATCACAATCGCTAGCACAACCGTCCACTTCATTATTGCGCTCGTCGTTATTCGCATCATATGTCTTGTGTCTGTTTTGGTTTGGTGCGCGGGAGAGGACTCGAACCTCCACACCTTACGGCGCTACCACCTCAAGGTAGTGCGTCTACCGATTTCGCCACCCGCGCGCAATCGAATTCTCAGAAATCAATGCTTCTGAAATTTCTGACCCAGTATAACCAAGGCATTTCTAATTTTCAACCGAGGATTTTTCTTCCCCAACATGCTCGGTCGTCGGGATACGAAGATCTGCCTCATTGACCGCGGAAAATCCACGAAGCTGTTTCATTTTCTTGCTCATCTCGCGGGTTGCCTTGTGGCGGATATAATAGAGTTTCGAGCGACGCACCTTCGCCCGCCTAAGTACTTCGATTCGATCTATTACAGGAGAATAGAGCGGCAGAACCTTTTCCGTTCCTACACCGCTCGCTACCTTGCGGACGGTAAATGTTGCGCCCGGCTCGTCGCCATGTTTTCGCGCCAAAACTATGCCCTCGAACGGTTGAAGTCGCGTTTTCCCTTTTTCCTCGATTTTAAGAAAAACCCGCACTGTATCGCCAGCACGCATACCAAGCTTCTGCCGTGCAGATATATCAACGGAAGAGACAGAGAATGGATGATCTGACGCAATCATAATTAATTATCGTAGCGAGACTGTATCACAATGCTCGCAAGTGGGCAAGGGATGCCGCAAAGTCCTCCGGGAGCTCGGCCTCGAGTCGCACAATAGTTTCGTCAAATGGCATTGCGAGCTCCAGCGTATATGCATGCAACGCTTGTCGTCCTATGCCCCCGGGACACTCGCGACCTTTCGCATAGAGCGCGTCGCACACTACCGCATGATTGACCGAACGCAAATGCACGCGAATTTGATGCGTCCGTCCCGTGCGTGGGCGCACCTCAAGAAATGTATAACCTCGAAATCGTTCAAGCACCTTGTATTCAGTCTCGGCTTCACGCTCTTCGCCTCTTCCCCTTGCGGTGGTAAATGCGCGAAAGTCCTTCTGGCTTTTGGATATCGGAGTATCTATCACTCCTTCACTGTCCCGCACATTCCCATATACGAGTGCCCGATAGGTCTTTCGCACTTTTCGATTTTGAAATTGCGATTTGAGAAAGTCGTATGCCTGCTGATTCTTGGCAATCACCATTACGCCGCTAGTGTCTTTGTCCAGACGATGAACGATTCCTGGACGCTTTATACGAACACCGTTCGCCAATGTCTGTTCCTCTCCCACTTCACCTATATCCGGATAACGCTTCAAAAGCCAGTCGACAAGCGTGGCCTCCTTGCTCTCGTGAGTTTGGTGCACCAAAAGACCTGCCGGCTTATTGATTACCAGCACATTGTTATCTTCATACACTACCTCGATCGGGAGCATGATTCGTTTCGGAATGCGGAAGATTTCGAAGGTTCGCAGATATGTGCGCGGTGACACTCCTCGCGCCGCCTTTTATACGCCAAAACGGCGCTGACGCCGCTCGTACGCCCCCAGTATTTGCTGAAACTCCTCTCTTGTAAAGTCTGGCCACAATGTCGGAGTAAAAAAGAACTCGCTGTATGCGCTCTGCCAAGAGAGGAAGTTCGAGAGACGCTCGTCGCCACCAGTGCGAATAATGAGGTCGGGTTCCATCGGCACCCAGAGCATGTCTAGAAATTCTTTTTCTGATTCGGGCGCTTTTCCAGCTTCTACTGCGCGACGACATGCATCGAGTATCTCTGCATGACCGCCGTATGATATGGCGAGGTATAGTGTAAGTTTCGTACAATGTTTAGTTCGTTCTTCAGCTCCCACAATGAGCTCTCTCAAATCATCAGGAAAACGTCTCACATCGCCCGCGCAAATGAGGCGAACATTTTTTTCTACGAGTTCCTGTAATTCCCTTTCGAGCAGAGAACGAAACAGATTGAGCAGATACTCGACCTCTTCGGGAATACGCTTCCAATTTTCCGTCGAGAATGCATATGCCGCAACGGTTTCGATATGCTCATCTACCGCCCATGCCAAGAATTCCTTGAACTTTAGATAACCCGCCTTGTGACCTTCAAACGCCTTCTTGCCGGCACGCATCGCAAAGCGGCGGTTGCCGTCAAGAATGATGCCGATTTTTTTGGGACGAGCGCCTGCTCCCGAATCATTTGATTCCATATTTTTTGCTTTTCGTTTCCCCTTTCTAATCGTTGCGAATATATGTCCATACTCCACCGACCCATACTCGAAATGCCTCCTTCATTGGTAGAATCCCGAGGAGGTACTTCAAGGTCACCAGCATCTTAAGCGCCCAGGCCGCATATCCTGCAAAACGGAGAGGTCCGATCTCTGCGATAGCAAATTTTCCGCCGATCGGCGCAATGAAAGCCGTCGTTTTTGGCACATATCGCCCCAGGTCATTCCCTCTATAATAACGGGCGATGTTGCGTGCCGCGTGTACACCCTGGCGAATCGCCTTCTGCGCCGTTGCCGGCATATTGGCGGATAGCTTCTCGCACACAGCGGCGTCTCCAATCCCATAGGCATAGGGCACGCCCATGACTTGCAGATACTCATTCACAACAAGGCACCGCTTCGAAAGCGTAACTCCGGGCAACGCTTCCACAATTCGGTTCGCTCTCACTCCTGCCGTCCAAATGAGAATATCGGCGGGAAGCGCGCACCCATTACCGACATACACGGCCTCTCCATCATAGGAGGCGTTCGGACATCCCGTATATAGGTGAATACCGAGCTGTTCAAGGCGCCTGCGTGCCATACGACGCAACGAAGGATGCGCTCCCGGCAATATATCATCACTCGCCTCTACCACGGAGAGTGTCACACGGTCGATAGGTATTTCATGCTGACGCGCGAGAATGTGCAGAAAACCAACGAGCTCGCCGGAAAGTTCGATTCCACTGAATCCCGCCCCGCCAACAACGATGTTTATGCGTTGTTCTGAGCCGCGCGCGGCAAAAATTTCTTCGAGCGCATTACGCATATTGAGCGACTCCGCGATTGATTTTAGAGAATACGCCCGCTCGCGTAAGCCCGGTATGTTGAAATAATTCGTTTCGCTCCCCAGTGCAATGATAATCGTATCGAATGAAATAGTCTCGGGAATGCCAGCGACAGTAGTAATGTCAATTCGCTTCTGTTCGAGAAGAATACGCCGAATCTCGGCCTGCACGAAGCGAATACGCGTTCTCGCGAAAATGCGCTCGTATGGAACTCCGATGGTTCCAACAAGTTCCGCATACTGCTCACGCGCTTGCTTTGAAATCACGGCCGTAGCCGCCTCATACAAGAGCGAGTACATTTCCTGCCGAGCGCCCTTGTCTATTACAACAATGTCGACATCTTCTTGCAATTCTCGGTCGAGCCGAAGCGCGGCCCGCACGCCGCCATAGCCCGCACCCGCTACAACAACCGTCTTTGCGTTCATTATCCCCAATGCTAACACATACCTCTGTATTTTCGGCTAGACGATCGAGGATGTGTGGACAGCACAAAAAGGACGCAAGTCGAACTTGCTCATTTCATTTAGTACAAAATTATGTTATCACTGAACAATATCGAGCGGGCGATTAGCTCAGTTGGTAGAGCAACGCTTTTACACAGCGAAGGTCGGGGGTTCGAGTCCCTCATCGCCCACAAAACTGAACTTCTCGCATTGGCCACAACCACGGCACAAAATTTCGGCTTCGGCAGGATTGTTTACCGATGCTGTATGAGAAAGATACCGTAATAATTTAATCAGACCACAAAATGAGGTCTCGTAGCCACTGGTATTGACAGGAATTCAGAATATGCTACACCGTGTGTAGTTCATTGAACCTTTCAAAACTTGCGTCTGCCGTAGCAGAAAGCGCCTGATTTTTGGGCATTTTCTGCTACGGCATACTCGCATTTCGTGTCTATGCTTCGTTGGCCCCTGTATCTAGTAGGTGCAGGGAAACCACGGCTAGCAGTCGGAAAGGAGAGAAATGATGAAGTACAACCTGTATGTTGAGGATGTGAGCGTGGAATTCGAACGCAACGAGCACGACCACATCGTGTTCACGGTCACCGGCCTCGACTTTACCGTCGAGCAGGAAATCAAGCGGCTCGCAGCTGCAGGGTTCCGCATGGTCAACTTGGCGTGCCTCAGATCCAAAAAGAAGGACGGGTACGACAAGAAACATCGCCTCGTTGCCAACCAGATCTACAAGATCGCGCTCATACCCGCGCGGGAGATCAAGAGCGATGCCGACCGCACGATCGATGCGCTGCTCACGTGCGGCATCGAGAAGTACGGGTACAAGAAGCCGCTGGCCGGCATCGTCCCGCGCATCCGCGAGACGGTTTCCGACGAGCAGATGGAGAAAATGGGGTTCTGGTACATCATCGCTCCACACGACACCATCATCGAAGATTCTGGCGGCAGCCCGGTCGTGCTCAGCGCGTGCCGGTACGGCGACGGGCGATGGCTCTGCGCGAGTTTGGTTCCTCCCGGCTATCTCTGGGATGACGGTGGGGCGTTTGCGTTCCTCGTCCCCGCAAGTTGAACTCGACTTTGGACACTGTGCACTTACACTTGAGTCCTTTGCCCTTGGCTCCGCGCCTTCGCGCGGAGCCATTTTTTTTGCTAAAATAAAGGCGGTAGGAGGTGAAGGGGTCAGGAGCCTTCATTTTCTCTGGGTGAAGGCTCCTGACCCCTTCATTGATGCCCCCGGCTGGAATCGAACCAACATCGGCGGGATAGAAGCCCGCTGTCCTATCCGTTGAACGACGAGGGCGCGGCATAAGCTCTGAAATAGTAACACTTATTACAGAGAGGGGTCAATGATGGTTGGGGGACTCGTATACAAACTCCGAAATGACGCATCGCGCTCGCTGGCGAGCTGAAGCGTTCGCTCGAGCGCTTCACGATTTATTGCATCAGCACGCCTGGAAACGCCATGGAGCGCATCGACGTCAAACCGTCGATATGAACGATACCAGAACCCATGCGCAGAAAAAACAAAAGAGATGGAAAGAAGGAATATCCACATTGCAACTTGCCAATCGCGTCGCGAGCGTTCGGATTCAGCGATGCGGCGTAGCGATATGTTGTGGCGGAAAGATGGTAGTTTCATACAATAGTTCAGTTTTGTAAATTCGGAATAAATGCTTCAAGAGCAAGATCAATCGCCGCCCGCCATGCATCCTTCTCGAGCTTCTCGAACCGCACGCGCGTAACGCGCATGCGGTAGGGAGCGGCCTCGTATCGTGCGAGCGCACGGAATATATCCCTGAATCGCCCATCGACGACAATATCCATCTCTAGTTCGGCACCCGCAACCGCAACGCGCGAAAGCTTAACCGACAGGCCTGATTCGCGAGCGCGGTCTTCTACATACTCAATAAAATTCGCCGCATCATTCTCGCGGATCACATACCGCGAGAGCGCAAGCCGCTCGGCATCAATATCCGCGACGAGCTTTTCCAGAGAAAAAGCCGCCGTCTCCCCTGCTCGCAAAAAACGAAGTTCTTCGGAGGAAAGAATCGTATCTGATCGTTGGAGATTTACTAATGAGAAGAGGTATGCGTATGAACCCAAGCCCGCCGCGGCGAGAAGGGCAATAATGATGAGACGTATTTTTATGAGTTTAATTTCGTGCTCCATGTCCGACTTCTGGTGATTCGAGATGAATAGTAAATGTAATATTCTCCTCCTGTATTAGATTCGAGATCGGAGAATCCACTTCAGAAAAAATATTTTTGTTCCGGTATGCCGCGACCAGATCAAGCAATGCCCTCCGGTCTCGTGCGATTCCGCGGATATCTATACCGCTTGCTCGAGACAACAGTATCGATTCGAGGCTGATACCGCGCGTGCCATGTTCGACGACATAACGCACGAGGGAAGAGAGGGTTGGGGCAGACGATACGGGCTTCCCTACGATTGTGATGAGTGTATTCGTATCGGCAATGACCTCGCCGAGAGGCCGCATCGTGACACCGCCTTGCGATCGTTCTCGTCGCAGCATTTGGATTTCAATTTCATTCGATTCTCGTACAGTACGTCCGGCAACGATGAAGGGTACGAGCACAAGGTTCGCTGAAATTACTAACGAGAGAAATAGGATATTGTAGGCTAACCATCTCCGCATGGCATAGCGCCTTCGCAGTTGTGCAGAAAATTTTGGAGGAAGCAGGTCGATCATATGAGTTTCAAAGCGCCCGAAGCGCGAGCCCTATCACTCCGGAATATCGAGGCGCCCCCTGCGCCGCAACTGGCGGCAGAGTGTTTTCGGGAAGTGGGATGCGAATCCATGGAGAAGCGACTTCTGCGGCGATACCTATCCCCGACGAAATATACTCATCGAGTCCGGGCACCGCGGCATAGGGACCCGTCAAAAACAATCTTGATACATCAGGCGCCTCATACGACCCCACACTCCTATGCGAATGCCAGAAGCGATGTAGCTTTGCAATTTCATCACGGAGCGCAGAAACCGATGGCATGAGAAGTTCGAATGTTTTCTTGTTCTCTACCGTCCTCAAAAGACCCCCCGCGAAAAGTGCTTCTCGAGCCGCGTCGGTATCGACCTGCATTGATTTGCGTAATACTTCCTCAAATATTCCGCCGCCAAAGGACACGACGACATTAAACCAAACGATTCCTCTGTTCACGAATGAAATGCTCGTTCGCGTGCGATGAACAGAGGCAACAATGGAAACGAAATCCACGCTCTCGAGATGAAGCGCCCGCGCAATGGCTTGCGACTTCGCCTCAAACCCGATTGGCCGTATGCCAGCATCCATAAATAATTCAACATACTCATCGATCATTTTTTTCGGATATACAACCGCGACGACTATCGTTGTGTTGCCCGAACGCGTCCCGGGCACCTCCTCAAAATCAAACAGCACCTGCTCGGGAGGAAGCGGAACATATTCATCCAGTTGAAAAAGTATGCTGTTTCTCATCGCGTCTCGCGTCCCAATCGAGAGCTGTAGCTTGATAAAAAAGGCGTGCTCGTCCGGCAGAGAAACGAATGCTTCGCTAATTTCGTATGCTTTCTTCGCATGCGAAAGCATGTCGATGACCCGCGGATGATCCTCAACAACGCCGCGCACGACCATTCCACGCGATATGTCGCGATACGCGAAGTGCCGCGGCACAAAGATTCCGCTCTTCGCCTGGAAGCATCCCACGGTCAGCGCATCATCGGAAATTGCAATGCCGCATGGCGGCACGGAAAGCGCGCGCGGCACAGGAAACAGCCGTAAGAAGAGCGAGTGCATAGATACAGTTAGTATATCAAAAGTAACGCAATGACTATACCAAAAATCGCGACGAGCAGTGTGAACAAATTGAAATATTTGTATGCAATTGCGCCGAGTCGTTGCCCATAAAGCCGCATGATCAAACCTTCCCCAAAAAATCTCATTCCTCTGCCTGCAAACGAAGCGAGGATGAACACGCCAACATCGATCCTGAAGAGGCCTGCCGCGATGGTAAAAACCTTATACGGTATCGGCGTGAATGCCGCCATGAAAATCGCCCAAAATGCGTTTGTAGAAAAAAGTGCGGCAACCTGTTCGACTTGTGATTCAAGGCCATAGAACGCAACTATCGGCGCCCCAAAAAGTTCGAAAAAAGCAGCGCCGATTATGTAACCAAACAAACCACCCATCACGGAACCGACCGTCGTCAGCGCGCTGTAGTAGATAAATCGTTCACTGCCCGCAAGCAACATAACGACAAGCATCACATCCGGCGGAATGGGAAAAAAGGATGATTCAGCGAACGCAAGCGCAAAAAGCCATGCTTCCGCGTGCACACTCTGCGCGTGACGAACTACGAAGTCGCGCGCCATAGCCCTCATGCGAACCAGGAACTCGAGGATCATTTTTTTTTCGAATCAATAAACGCCTGTAATATGATCGCGGCGGAAGAGGCATCAAGATTGGCATTCATTCCCTGTCCGCGCGCCGCTTGAACAGATGTCATAAATTCAGGTTGAAAATATATTGGAAGACCCGTTATGCGCCTAAGGTCTTCCGCGAAAATTCGCACTTGCTTCATTATTGGGTTGTCCTTTCCGGAATAATCACGCGATTCGCCAATGACAATTGCCGAACTTCCCTCCTGCAAAACGATGCGAGCAATTTCTTCCACTGTCTCTTTTGAGTTGTGTACAGTGCGAAGCGGGAACGCAATGCCATCCTCGCTCGATGCAGTCGCGAGACCGATTCGTTTTGCCCCGTAGTCGATGCCAAGCAATCTCATTCGAGTAGTATATCACGGGGACATCGAGTCAAAATCGCACTCGCGCCGACATATTTTTTTTGCTAGTCTATTACTAATTGGGTTCGGGAGGGGTGGCAGAGTGGTCGAATGCACGAGTCTTGAAAACTCGAGTCCTCGCAAGGGGACCGTGGGTTCGAATCCCACCCCCTCCGCCAGATTACCAAGTTTGAACTGAAGCAAAATAAGGGTTCTTGGGCTAAAATAAGATTATGCAGAAATTACTCACCAAAAAAGAAGCTGTTGAATATCTTGGTCTTGATGACAAGATTTTTGATAATTACTTCAAAAATGCGGCTGAGTTTCCGTGCATAGACAGGAATGGT
>CAZPGN010000009.1:0-24472 GCA_964586635.1 uncultured Candidatus Saccharibacteria bacterium
GGTACCCTCTACTACAGCTCAACCAACAATGCAGTACGCGTGTATCAGAATAATGTGTGGTCTTCTGTCGCAGGAGGATTGATGGATGACGGGACTATTGTCAGGCTGGAAACCGCAACTGATAACATTGGCATTGGTTCTGCTGTCGATCAAGATGCAAAATTGGCAGTGGTTAATGATGTGACAACAAAAAAGGGATTTAGAGTTGTTGGTGTTGCCAGCCAGGCGGATGATTTTTTGCTAGTCGAGAAAAGTGATGGCACGGATATTTTCAGCGTTGATTCGTCCGGCACGATCGATCTCAAGCCAGTAAGCAATTCCAATGCCTTTCTTATAGATGGAGGGAGCGTTACTTCTGCGGGTCTTCTTAGACTAAAGTCATTTGATCGGACAACTGCTGCGGACGAAGGTGTATTAAGGATTGATTCCAACGCCTCTTCCCTCACTGGCAATCTCGTTGCCCAATATATTGACGTTGATACGATTCCCACTGCCAATGCGACTGACAGGACGATTACCGGCCTTGCTATTGAGATGACAAATGGCGATCAAGCAGATGCGACTAGTCACACTACCATCGGGTTGGATATATTTGGGCAGACGCTCGGCGCAACTGGCATTGGCCCAGTTGATATCGGTGCGAGAATAGCCAATGCAACGACTGACCTCTCCTTTACCGACACTGCTGTGACATTAGCTATCGGCGATACCGGCACACTTTCCATCACCGACGGCACAAATACTCTTCTATCTTTGGCTGACGCGGGTTCAACCGGAAATTTAACTATCTCCGGCACCATCACCGCCTCGCCCATGACTTCCGGCTCGATTCTCTTTGCCGGCGCGAGCGGACTTGTAAGCCAAAACAATGCCAATCTCTTCTGGGATAATACAAACGGACGGCTTGGTATCGGCACCACCGAGCCGGCCGTGTCGCTTGCGGTTGCCGGTGATATTCGCGTCGGTACATCTAGTACCAATGGTTGCGTTCAACAGTTCGCCGGTACGGCTCTTGTGGGCACTTGCGCATCCGACATAGCCCTCAAAACCAATATCTCTGAAATTAGAGGTGTCGCTGATGATTTTACTAAACTTCGATTTGTCCATTATGAGTGGAACGGTTTGGCTGCGGAAAAACTCCATAATTTAACCGGCATCAAAAACACTGGTCTAATTGCCCAGGAACTGGAGAATGTTTTTCCTGAACTGGTTTCTATGGGTGATGAGGGCTTTAAGAAGGTTGACTTTGGGACTTTGCAGTTCTACTCCTACAAAGCTATTCAAGAAACAAACCTCAAAGTTGAAGGTCTCACCCTGATCGATGCCCCGATTATTGACGCAACCGGGCACAAGACATTTGTCGGACGATACTTTGATCGCCTTATCGCATGGTTTGGTAATGCGGCAAACGGCATTACGAAATTCTTTGCTAAGTCGGTTGAAACCGAGGAGCTCTGCGTCAAGGACCCATCTGGCGCCAAGACCTGTATTACCAAGTCGCAATTAGACGCTTTGCTACTTGGCTCATCCGCAACATCACGCTGATGCAACTTCGTTCAGAACAAAATTGTTGCGCCTATTGCTCTCGTGGCGGCCCCAGTTGTTGGGCAGGAACAACCGACTGTTCCAGCAGATGAAACTACCCAAGCTCCGTTAGATAAAAAATATCACGATAAATCTTGCCTACCGAGGCTTCGAGTTCATCCTGCGTTCCGTTATTCTCTATCAGAAAGTCGGCATTGCGAATAACTGCTCCAACATTTTGTTTAGTCGCGTTGTCTGAGTGCATCTCGCGGTTTTCCTGTTCAATGAATGTGTCAAAAGAAATATTGTCGAGTGTCGTCCCGCGTCGAGAGACCCGCTCGTATCGTATACGCGCTTCGGCGTCCACCGCAATAAGATAAAATCGGAGGACAGTCCGCAACAGCGCAAGTTCTGCTGGCGTGCGAACAGACTCGATCACGGCATTGCCTAGAGCGGCGAGCGCGCGTTCGAGAAGCTGACTGATAATATAGTCTGGAGCGTGTTTTGCTCGGAGGTCATTTCCGACCTCGGTGGTCGAATCGCGTGTCGGGGGCATTCCGCGTCGCGCGACTTCTTCTAGTATAAAATCGCGCGCAGAATAGTGCGTAAATCCCTTGGTGACTAGATATTGAACGACTGTGCCCTTGCCCGCTCCGTTCGTTCCTGTTATGCCAATAATTACCATTGTTCCCAGCATGACATACTTTGAGCATTTGCTACAATAAAATTACAGGTAGAAACTATGAACAACATATGAAAAATAATATTGGAATAGTTGTCGTGCTTATTGTCATCGGTGTGATTGCCGTTCTTTTGTGGCCGAATCGCGCAGGGTACCGCTCCTCCGATGATACCGGTGCGATAGTCTCGCCTTCGGATGAAGAGATAGGAGTCGCGCCGGCCTCACCGGCTGCGTCTCAGCCTGTTTCAAATGGCGCCGTTCCTGCGGTAAGTAGTACGCCCCCTCCATCCGATGTCGAAGGCCCCAGCTCGAGTGACGCCAATGACACACTGGCTCCACAATCCGGCGTCGCACGCCTTATGGAGTTCAATCTCGCCTATACTGATGATGGTTTTACGCCCGCAGGCGTTTCTGTGAGGACGGGCGACACTGTCATATTCAAGAACACTAGCGCGTCTCCCATGTGGGTTGCCTCAAATTTCCACCCAATTCATTCTGCATATCCCGGGTCAGGCATTTCCAAATGCGGCGGGTCGCAGAGCGCGAGTATCTTTGACATGTGCCAGAGCGTTCCATCGGGAGGGAGCTATCGGTTCATATTCACCGAGGTTGGAGCGTGGGGATTTCATAATCACCTTCGTCCGAGCCATGGAGGAACAGTCACGGTCGTTCAATAATAATGCGGTAGTGTTTCGTGCAGAGCGTCTCCTAAGGGTAGGGCTCGTATTCGTTCTCTGGTATGCCGCTTATCGCGGATTCCTTGACCCGAATTCATGGGTGGGTTTCATTCCCGCGTCTGCCTCGGCGATAGCTGATCCCTATGCGCTTCTATCTGTATTCGAAGCAGGGCAGGTCTTTGTAGGCTTTTGGCTTCTTGCGGGTTGGAAGGTTAGGTGGGCCGCGGCAATTTCTTCTTTGTTCTTTATCGGCATTGTTGTGACGAATTATGGCGCATTCGACATAGTATTCCGCGATGTGACGATGATATTTGCGGCAGTTTCTCTATGGGTGCTCGCAGGATACCGGCCTCTTTTGGAAAACGAGGAGGCGATCAGGTAAATGTTTTCGATATTGGCGGACGGCTGGTATACTGCAGTACAATGATTCAATTCGAATCCGTATCGAAAATCTATACTGCGGAATCGCGAGCTCTGGAGGATGTAACGCTTGCGGTCGAGCCAAAAGAGTTTGTGTCGATAGTGGGCGAATCCGGGGCGGGGAAGAGCACTCTTCTTAAGCTCTTGATAGCCGAAGAGCGTCCGACTGCCGGTTCTGTTTATTTTGACACGCGCAATGTGCATCTCTTGGGTCCGCGCGAGCTTTCGCAAGTGCGGCGCCGTATCGGTACGGTCTTTCAGGATATCAAGCTCATCGACCATAAAACCGCGTTTGAAAACATTGCTTTTGTTCTTGAAGCCGCGGGGGCGCAAGACGATGACATCGGAGCAAATGTACTGCAAGCCCTCGATATTGTGGGTCTGAAGCACAAGGCTGAGTTTTTTCCGCGCCAGCTATCTGGAGGAGAGCGCCAGCGTATAGCGATAGCCCGCGCAATAATCAACAGCCCGGATGTTGTTCTTGCTGACGAGCCGACGGGCAACCTTGATCCGGTTAATACCAAAGAGATAGTCGACCTTCTTCTTCGCGTTAACGAACTTGGACTGACCGTTATCCTAGCAACGCATTCCAAGCAGATCGTTGATGATCTTGGTCGAAGGGTTATAACCATGCACCAGGGACGTGTTGCGAAAGACCAAAAGGATAGTGGTCGCTATGTCATTATGAAAAGATAAGATATGGCGTTTTTTCACGCTCTCGTTGGCGCAGAAGCTTCGAATTCGCCCTTGACTCTGCTTGGTCACTTCGATCAGGCTCTTGCCTTTGACCATGCCATGCTTGACTATTTAAGTCTCTACAGTTCACCGAGTCTCGTTTCAGTTGCGAAAGTTTTCACCGCGTTTGGTGAAATTGAGGTCGCGGCGATCTTGTTCGCATTTATCGCGGCTTATCTATGGAGAAAAAAGCTCCATACATGGCTTCTCCCATACGCCATCGCAGTCATTGGCGCTCAAATTACGACTACCGTATTAAAAACGCTGATAGCGCGGCCTCGTCCTGTGATGGCTATAGCGTCCGAACTCACATATTCATTTCCAAGCGGACATGCGACTATCGCGGTCACCCTCTTTGGATTCTTGGGATATATCGCATATCGTGAGACCGGGCGCACTTCATACCTCTGGCTTTTCGGGATTTTTTCCTTTTTGGTCGGTATTAGTCGCATCATCCTTGGTGTGCACTATCCGAATGATGTGCTTGCGGGGTTTGCGATTGGTTTTGTGTGGATACTTGTCGGCATTCGCATATATCCCCCTTTTTCTAGGGTGCAATCTCGTGTGCGTTTGGGGCTATAATTACAGTGCAGTAGGGTAGATTAGGAGGATAGCCTATTTCAAAATCATGAACCTGTAAGCAGTAGGTTCGGCAGAAGTTGGTTTTGAAATGTGCTCTCCATGCCCTCGCATTACTAGCTAGCTTTTGTGCTCCTTATGGTGGCAAAAAAGAAGGATATTAAAAGCCTGCGTAAACTTCCGAAGCAAGTAAGAAAGCGCGATGGGACCCTGATTGACTTTGATATTGATCGGATCACGAGCGCCGTTTCTAGGGCAATGCATGCCACCGGGGAAGGCGCGGAGGGCGACCCGCGTTTTATAGCGCACTCCGTTGCAAAGGAAATACAACAGATCGCCGTGGAGGATCGGGATTGGATACCGCACGTCGAAGAGATACAGGACATAGTCGAGGGAGAGCTTATCCTCATGAACTTCGCAAAGACGGCGAAAGCCTATATCCTCTATAGGCAGAAGCGAGCCGAGACGCGTAAATATCGCAGAGAGGTTCCACAACAAGTTCGAGACCTCGCGCTGGAGAGCAAGAAATATTTTCGCAATCAACTATCCGAATTTGTATACTACTCGACATACTCAAAATGGATACCTGATTACGGACGAAGGGAAACATGGATTGAGACTGTTGATAGATATGTCGATTTCATGCGTGAGAATGTCGGCGAGAAACTCACTGTCGGTGAGTATGCGGAAATCCGTGAGCACATGCTCTCGATGAGCGTATTAGGTTCAATGCGACTTCTCTGGTCTGCTGGCGTTGCGGCTCGCGCGACAAATGTAGCGGCATATAACTGTTCGTTCACAGCCCCAACAAAATGGCAGCATTTTGGAGAAATACTCTATATCCTTGCGTGCGGGTCGGGCCTGGGTTTTTCAGTTGAACGCCAATTCACCGAACAATTACCGATTATTTCGCGCCAAAAAGGAAAAAAGGTATTCACGCATGTCGTTCCCGACAGCAAAGAAGGATGGGCCGATTCGCTCGTGCTCGGCATGCAGACATGGTCGGATGGGGGCGATATCATCTTCGATTATTCACAGGTTCGACCCGCGGGGTCGCGTCTTGTTACGATGGGTGGACGATCATCAGGACCTGACCCACTTAGGGGTCTTCTCGATTTTACGCGCCGTAAAATGTTCGAGAACCAGGGTCGACGCCTGACGCCAATCCATGTGCACGACATCATATGCAAGATAGGTGAGGTCATCGTAATGGGAGGGGTCAGGCGGAGTGCTCTAATCAGCCTCTCCGATCTAGAAGAAGTGGAGATGCGCGATGCGAAGAGCGGACAGTTTTATCTCACGAATCCGGAGCGGTCGCTCTCAAACAATTCCGCGGTTTATAACGAAACTCCTTCCACAAAGGATTTCTTGCGCGAGT
This sequence comes from uncultured Candidatus Saccharibacteria bacterium, assembly GCA_964586635.1. Lineage (GTDB taxonomy): Bacteria > Patescibacteriota > Minisyncoccia > Phycocordibacterales > CAZPGN01 > CAZPGN01. The sequence goes on from CAZPGN010000009.1 coordinate 5,996, forward strand.
GGCTCGCGCTCGTCGAGTCAAACTCTGGAGAGCGCGGTATATTCAACAGAGCCGGCCTTAAGGATCAGATGCCAGAACGACGATGGGCGGTCACGGAAGATAAATATGCAGATAAAATGGGTTCAAATCCCTGCGGCGAGATCGTGTTACGGCCGCAACAGTTCTGTAATCTTTCCGAGGTGGTGTGTCGGCCGGAAGATACCGAAAAAACACTTATGGATAAAGTGCGAATTGCCACCATTCTCGGTACTTATCAGTCCACTCTGACTAAGTTCCCGTATCTCTCGAAAGAATGGAAGAAAAATTGCGAGGAAGAGAGATTGCTCGGTGTCTCGATGACGGGGCAATGGGACAGTTCCGCCGTTCGTAACGCGACAGTGCTCGCCAGACTCCGCAAGCACGCTATTGAGGTGAATAAAAAGTACGCGAAGCGATTTGGCATCAGCCCCTCAACTTGCATTACCTGCACGAAGCCGTCTGGAAATGGTTCTCAGCTTTTCGATTGCGCGTCTGGATGTCATCCACGCTATGCCAAGTATTACATACGGCGTATTCGCATTGAAAAACACAATCCACTTTTTGCAATGCTGAAGGACCTGAATGTTCCACATTCTCCCGAAGTTGGGCAGACAAGTGATACGGCGACGACCTATGTTCTCGAGTTTCCCATGAAGGCGCCAAACGGCGCAGCCACACGGCACGATATTTCGGCAATAGACCATCTTGAATATTGGAAGATATTGAAGGAAAATTTTACAGAGCATAATCCATCGGTCACGATTCAAGTCGAACGCGATGAGTGGGTAAAGGTAGGGAATTGGGTATTCGAGAATTGGCGCAAGATCGGCGGCATTACATTTTTGCCGAAAAGCGATCATGTGTATCGACTGGCTCCTTATGAGGAGATAACTAAAGAAGAATACGAGCGCCGCATGGCAGTATTCCCCGAAATCGATTTTTCAAAAATCGTTCTATATGAATACGATGACCAGACAAAAGGCGCAAAAGAGCTTGCGTGCATTTCTGGAACATGCGAGATAGATATCCTTCCTTCGCAAACGACCATCGGCGCATAATTGCATTGGCGTCCCGCAACTTGCAAAATCTGTTCTTTGTAGTATAATTGTGCCGAATATTGTATCGGATAGACGCTGTGCGCTGATGCGCGCAGAGGAAAGTCCGAACACGCCCCAGCCATAATTTTGCTAGGCATGGGAAGCAGGGTAGTGGGTAATGCCCATCCGGAGCAATCCGAGCGGTGCGAGCAGTGACGCCAATGCCGAAAGGCTAGGATCCCGCAAGGGATATGTCCGCAGAAATGCGGAAGTGAAACGGCTAAATCCGTACCCGCGCGCAAGGCCGTGCCGAGCCGAGAGGTTCGGAGTGCCGCTAGAGCCATCAGGTAACTGGTGGCCCAGATAAATGTCTATCCGCTTCCTCTGCATTTAGCGAAGGAAGCGACAGAATTCGGCTTATAGATACAATATCAAAGGATGAAATAGCCCTCTCTTCGAGAGGGCTATTTCTTTGAAAATGAAAATAGGTGTGCATAGTTAGGTCGACTCACAGAGTCGCTTGCGCGTGCGACGCAATTTGGATTTCCGCGCGAATTCCTCAAGGTGCGTTATATTGTAAACGCGATAGCCTGTATCGCTATCGCGTTTTGCAGTAAGCTTGCCACTTTTGTCCCAATTTCGAAGGGTCTCAACTGATACGCCGAGAACTTCCGCCGCGCGTTTGATAGTGACATGACCTTTGCTCATATCGAGGTGCGTGAGGTATACTAGTACTACTCTTTACCAAATCAGTATAACACATTTGTTTCGTATGGAAGAAGTCAGCATTGAGGTCGGAGTTGCCGAGACGCGAGTCGAGGCGTCTCCTGTATTCAGATCGGTTTTTGACAAGGTGTCATCATGGTTACTGTTGGCGACGGTAGCTCTGTTGCCTCTTGCATTCTATAACGCTTCGACACTCCCTATTGAGTTCACAAAGAACATTGTCCTTGTGGGTGGTGTCTCCCTGGCCACGCTTGCGTGGATTATCGGGCGTCTCGTATCCGGTCGCAAGATAATGCCGCGGAGCGGTATCATTCCTGCTAGCATCGTACTGCTGGTTATCGTCTCGCTCGCGGCTATGTTTTCAGGCTCCGTCAGCGCATCGCTCATTGGTATCGGGAATGAATCTGGAATGCTCGCGGTGCTCGCGTCATTCGTGTTTGCACTTCTTCTGTCGGCCGTCTACACGAGCGCCAGCTCCCGCGCGGCGCATTGGTACATCGGATTTCTTCTCTCCGCTGGCCTGGCTGTGTTTGCAGTGCAACTCCTGCAGCTCTTCGCAGGACCTTTTAGCGTGCTTGGAGACACAAGTGGAAATCTGATTGGAAAGTGGAACGACCTTGCTGGCTTCTATGGTCTTGTTGCGTCGCTCGCGCTTATTTTAATCGAACTTTCTGCCGTTCGTGGCGCGCTTCGTGTGCTGTCGTGGGTCGCGCTTGGTATCGGTCTGGTTGGCCTTATCTTTACGAATTTTTCAATTGTGTGGGTTGAGGTTGGCGTTATAGCGCTTGCGCTTCTCCTGTGGGGTCTCATTTTCGGAACGCGCGCCGAGGGAGAGCCGCGCTCATTCCATGTGGCGACCATCGTGGTGCTCGTAATTTCGGCCTTGTTTATCTTGTTCGGTTCAGCCGACAGATTTGTTGGAAGTTATGTATTTCGGGCACAAGAGGCGCTACGCGTATCTACTCTCGAGGCGCGGCCATCGTGGGGCTCGACGATCGCCGTGACACGAACTATCCTCGCCGAAAATCCTGTGTTTGGTTCCGGATTAAATCGGTTCGCCGAGGTGTGGGCACACAATAAGCCGGCCATGGTCAACGAGACGCTCTTTTGGAACACGAACTTTGGCGCTGGGGTTGGGTGGATACCAACATTCGCAACAACAGGCGGAGTTGCCGCCGCACTCGCATGGACAGTATTCTTGATGTCGGTAATCGTTGGCGGAGGTCGCATAGCATTTCGCAGGCCGGTTGACGGTATTCCTCTTTCTCTGTATCTTGTTTCGCTCTATCTGTGGTCGCTCGCTTTCTTCTATGTTCCCGATACTGTACTCATAGCGCTTGCGTTCATATCGACGGGTGTGTTGGTCGGCTACGGAGTTTCAACTGGCTCTCTGTCAATGAGCGAGATTCGGATATTCAGCAGGCCGTCGCTTCGATTTGCGATCGTACTTCTCCTAGTCCTCTTGTCCGGACTGGTCGCCGCAGGGGCCTTATTTAGCGTCAGCAGGGCATACGCGTTTAACGCATACCGGAAAGGTGTTGCAGTGGTGAATGCAGGGGAGAGCTTAGATGTGGCTCGGGCGTTTGTTTCGTCTGCCTCGAAGTGGGGTCGTCAAGACCTCTATGACAGGACATTGGCCGAAATTGATGTTTTGAAACTTCAGCGGACGGTTGCGACGCCGAGTTTATCGCAGGACGAGTTGCGTCAGCAGTTCGAGGAACATCTTTCAAAAGCGATTGCATCTGCTCGTTCCGCTACGGAACGAGACGCAGAGAATTATCTTAATTGGATCTCGCTTGGGCGTGTATACATGGCCGTTGTTGCGCCGCCGTTCTCGATCGAAGGCGCGTACGAATTTGCAAAGGAGGCCCTTGACCGCGGCCTACAATTAACCCCGAACAACCCTGCCATAATTTTGGAGAAGGCTAGGCTTGAAATCAGTCGAGGCAATTTGAAGGCGGCTCGCGCCTTGATCTCGGAGGCGATAGCGGCGAAATCGAATTTTTCTCAGGCGCACTTTTTGCTCTCACAACTCGAGGCGACCGAAGGTAACCTGAAAGCGGCCATAAAATCTGCCGAACAGACCGCACTGCTTTCGCCGCAGGATGTCGGAGCATTCTTCCAGCTCGGTCTGCTTCGATATCAGAACGAGGATTACAAAGGAGCGGCGGAGGTGCTGGAGCGAGCGGTGAGTCTCGCTCCAGCGTATTCGAATGCTCGTTATTTTCTTGGGCTTTCATATGCGGAGCTTAGGAGACGCGCTGACGCGATCGCGCAGTTTGAAGCGATTGCAGAGCTTAATCCCGACAATGACGAGGTCGCGCGCATCTTGTCAAACCTCCGTTCAGGACGGAGTGCTCTTTCGGGTGTCTCATCGCCCCTTGAGAGAAATTCCGCTCCCCTCAACGAGTGAACAGAGCGATGAATGCGCCAAAGCGAATACTGCATAGTTCCGCAAGCAGCCTCCATGGGGCTGCTTTGGTATTGGGAGTCGCTGCTGTCGCGTCCCAGGCTCTTGGGCTCCTTCGTGACCGGCTATTCGCGCAGAATTTGGGTGTCGGCAGAATGCTCGACATTTACTACGGCGCATTCCGAGTACCAGATCTTATCTATGTTGTAATCGCATCGCTTTTTTCATCCACCGTAGTCATTCCTTTTTTAGCCGCAGCGTGGCATCGTGACGGTACGGATGGAAACTGTTCTTCCCAAGAATTATTACAATCCCTCGCATCAGCGCTCACGCTTTTTGTCGTCGTTGCGGCGGGAATTGCATTCATTGCAATGCCGACTCTTGCGCCGCTTGTCGCGCCAGGATTTTCTTCGGAAGATCTGGCTTCAATGGTCCTCCTCTCGCGCATTTTGCTATTCTCTCCATTGCTACTCGGTCTCTCAAGTCTGTTTGGGGCGGTGACGCAATCATTGGGGCGTACGATTGTTTTTGCCGTTGGCCCCATCCTCTACAATATAGGCATCATTGTTGGTGTCTTGTTGTTCTATCCAGTTATTGGGATAACGGGCCTTGCATGGGGCGTCGTGCTGGGAGCGTTTCTGCACGCCGCTGTACAGATTCCAGCCGTGTTCGCCCTCGGGTATACTCCGCGGCGCGCGCGCGTAAACTGGCATCGTGTATACGGTGTTCTCATGTCATCCCTCCCGCGAACACTCGCACTTAGTCTCACACAACTTACCTTTATTGTATTCGTAGCTATTGCCTCTCTGTTTTCAAGCGGCGCAGTGGCGGTTTTCCAACTTAGTTTCAATATACAATCCGTGCCGCTTGGTATAATCGGAGCGTCGTATGCCACCGCCGCATTCCCGGCGTTTTCTCGTTTGTTTGCGCAGGGGAAGCGAGCAGATGCGGCAGGTCTTGTGCGTAAGACGCTCGACCATGTTCTTGTGTGGTCCATGCCAGTGTCGGCGGTCTTTGTGGTCCTGCGCGAACCGATCGTACGCATCATACTTGGTAATGGGAATGTCGGACTTGAACAAACTTCTGGTATTGCGCTCACGATGTCTCTCTTTGCAGTTTCGCTCGTTGCGCAATCCACAATGCTCATTTTTGCGCGAGCTTTTTTTGGCGCTGGAGATACGCGGACTCCGCTTGCGGCGAGCGCGCTCGGCGCCCTCGTTTCGGTCATGGTCGGAGTGTTTGCCTATCCTCTTGTTCCTGCCGCATACGGCCCCGCCTTCCTTGCCGCATCATTCTCGCTCGGCTCCATTGTGGCAGCTGTATTCGCAAGGTTTTTTCTCGGCCGATGCTTGCCTGAAATAATATCGCGTGGCATGTGGCGCCATGGCGTAATTGCCGCAACTGTCGCGGCGTTTGTCGCATACGTGGCGGATATTCTTCTCTCTGGCGCATTTGACACTGACTTTTTCTCATCGCTCGTTAGGGTTTCCGTTTCGGGAGGTAGTGGTATTCTTTGCGCACTAGGTGTTCTGTACGCTATAGGAAATGAGGAAGTACGGACCATCGCAAACCGTCTTTTTCGTAGGCAGAAGAATGTGCTATGATTGCGCCCATGAAAAATATCCGTAATTTTTCGATTATTGCGCATATTGACCATGGTAAGAGCACGCTTGCGGATCGGTTGCTTGAGGTGACAGAAACGATACCTCCGCGGAGTATGCGCGAACAGGTGCTCGATAGTATGGATATTGAACGAGAGCGTGGCATAACGATAAAAATGCAACCAGTTCGAATGGAGTACTCATCGGCGGGCCAGAAATATATTCTAAATCTCATCGATACGCCGGGGCATATAGATTTTTCATATGAGGTATCGCGCGCATTGACCGCTGTGGAGGGAGCGCTTCTTCTGGTCGATGCCACGCAGGGAGTGCAGGCGCAAACACTAACGACGCTTGAAGTCGCGCAGTCGCTCGGCAGGACAATTATTCCTGTCGTGAACAAGATCGACCTTGCTTCTGCAAGAGTTTCCGATGTGCGCCAAGAACTCGCAGGGCTTCTCTCATGCGACGAGTCAAGCATCTTGTTGGTCTCTGGAAAAACGGGAGAAGGAATTACAGAACTGTTGGATGCCATTATCAAACGGATACCTGCGCCTTCTCCAATACTGCCACTATCAGCTCGGGGAACGCGGGCTCTTATCTTTGACTTTTCATATTCGAACCATCGCGGCATTATTGTATACGCCCGTGTGTTTGACGGCGAAATTAAAAAGGGAGACACTGTTTCCTTCTCGGTCGGAGGGCGTGTTTTTACGACCCCCGAAGTCGGGATTTTTGCTCCAGCAGAAATTCCAGTCCCCGTGCTCGGAACCGGCTCCATAGGATATATTGTGACGGGCATCAAGGAGCCGCAGATAGTTCGTGTCGGTGATACCATCACTGGCGCGCGCAACCCGCTACCCGCGCTCATTGGGTATCGCGAGCCTCAACCAGTCGTGTGGGCGTCCGTCTTTCCCGAAAGCCAAGATGACTTCAACGCGCTCACCCAAGCTTTATTGAAGCTTCGACTCACTGATTCCTCTATCGTATTTGAGGAGGAATCATCGGCGGTGCTCGGAAGAGGTTTTCGCTGTGGATTTCTAGGAATGCTCCATCTTGAGATAATCATTGAACGGTTGCGCCGCGAATTTTCCCTCCAGCTCATCGTAACAAGCCCTACAATTGCATATCGAGTTACGGAGCAGAGCGGCAACAGCCGCGATGTGTACTCGCCAGCACAATTCCCCGACTCTCCGACCGAAGTGGCAGAGCCATGGGTGCGCGTTAATATAATTACTCCTCCCGAGTATCTCGGCGCGATACTTCAGCTGGCACATGAGCATGAGTCCGTCATACATGATACAAAAACTCTTCGCACCAAGCGCATGGAGCTTATTATGGAGATGCCGCTCCGTGAACTTATGCGCGGGTTCTTCGACAATTTAAAGAGTGTATCGTCTGGCTTTGCGTCGCTCTCGTATGAGATTATAGAACAAAGGCGCGCCGATGTGTTGCGCATGGATGTTCTGATATCGAACGAGGTAATTCCAGCATTCACGAAAATCGTCTCCAGACGACGCAGAGATCGTGAAGCTCGAGATATTGTCGAAAAGCTCGGGAAGTACATCCCGAAGCATCTTTTTGAATTCAAAATACAGGCTCGCATTGACGGCCGTATTGTAGCATCGCACCATATGAGCGCCTTGCGAAAGGATGTGACAGGTTATCTGTATGGCGGCGATGTTACCCGCAAACGGAAATTGCTCGAAAAACAAAAGAAAGGCAAGAAAAAAATGAAAGGCCTCGGTAAGGTCAACATTCCGCAGGATGTTTTCATTAAAACGATGCGTTAGCGCCGCTATCGTATGAACGAGAGAGGAGTATATAGAAGCAACATGCCGAGAATTACGATGACTCCCAGCACGGCGGAAGCGATGTTGAGGATCTTTCGGTAGCGAGGTGGCAACATCATAATATCCTATAGTATACTGATTTTATGAATAAACTCAAGCGACAGCATTTCATAAAAAGACGGCTTTTATACCGGCTTGCCCTCGTTTTTCTCATAGGAGTTGCGGTTTTGCTTATACGAAGCGTATGGAATATCTACGAGAAGCAAGCGGTTGCGAATAATAGCCGTCTTGCGGCGGTGCGACGGCTCCGCGAGCTTGAGGACCGCAAAGTAGAGCTTGAAAACGCGCTTCTGCGACTCTCTACAGAACGCGGTGTAGAAGGGGAGCTACGGTCGAAGTTTCCTGTCGCGAAAAACGGGGAAGATGTGGTTGTTATTCTCGATGAGCCTGCAGGGGAGCCAGAACAAGAAGTTGGCATGAAAAAAGAATCATGGTTGAGTCGAATTCGCGCGCGGTTTGGTTTTTAGCTCGAGGCGGGATTAGTTTAGTGGCATGACGGTTGCTTCCCAAGCAACAGACACGGGTTCGATTCCCGTATCCCGCACCAAGACATAACTTAACGGCTTTTTGGCTTCCAAAAAACCGTTCAGTTCGTTGAGGGTGTATTTATTGTACCAAGTTAGAACCTATTCCAAAACAAAGCACACTAAGTGTTCCCCGGGCGCTACGCGCCACCACGCAAGGCGTGGTGCTTCTGCAAAGCAGAAGTGCGGGGGAACGCAACACCCAAAGCGGACGGGGCAAAGCAAAGCAATTTTGCGGGAGAAAAGGATTTGCTTTGCCACGACTGATTTTTTCAAAACGGTGGGATTCGGATTTCCGCCCCGCAGGAGGGTGCGGGAGGAATGCGGGGCGGATTTTTGGGATTGGGCTAAACTGGATTTTAGGAAAAAATGTGTAAAAAATGTTAAAATAATTTCCAAGATGAAAAAGTTTGCTTTTGTTGATGTACAAAATACTGAAACAACAACACTGAAAGTGTTGAAGTTTGCGCTTGACCACGGGAAATTATTTTCCTATCTCAAAGACAAGTGGAAATGTGAAAAAGTATTTTTCTATCCTGGCATACAGCATGGCGACGAATCTCGCGGTGAATTATTTTCAAAACTCACGGAGCTTGGTGCGATTGTGAGACCAAAATACTTTTTCACATACAAAAATGAAGACAAAATTGCCATCACGAACTGTCCTAAGTGTAATACTGAAATTACGCAGAGAATAGAGAGGGGTTATTCATGGAAGTGTAATTGCGATGTGGAACTCACTGCTGATGTTTTAGATAATGCGGATAAAAACACAGAGATATTTCTATTCTCCGGTGACGGTGATTTTGAGTTCTTGATTGAAAAGATCACTACCAAAGGCGCAAAAGTTGCTATTGTCTCAAGTGCAAAAAGAGTTCCGAAAGGGCCTAGATATTCCACTTCCAGACTTTCTATAAAATTAAGAAGACTTACTCAAGCCAGCGGTTCGCCAGTGAGGTTTATTGAGATAGATAACTTAAAATTTCAGATCAAAAAGGAGGCCTAAAAAAAGGAAAAAGCCGCGAAGCGCGACTTTTTCTAAGGACACTGTCAGTATATACGAGTGGTATATTTTGTCAATCTTCATCTGTATCCACCACAAAGTATTTTAGGACAAAAATCAAAAATATGATAGAACAACACCATGGATACCAAACGAACCCAAAAAGTTTCGTTTCACGGAAAAAACGGTCGCGCGCCAAATCAGAAAAGCGGAGAACATTTTTTGCGGGACACGCGAGCGGAGCGGGCGGTGGTGGGATGATTCATTAGTTAGCGATTTTGAAAATAGGTGCGAGCTTGGTAAAACAGATCTTCGTTCAACAAAAAGGGTCGATGAAAGATGGATTATTTTTGCACGAACGGTGAAATAGTAACCTTTGCTCGAGATTGCTTCATGCAGTGGCCTGCGTTATCGAGGCGGATTCGGATTCGACCTTTATTGGGAAAAAAGTTAGAATGAACGTACAGGGCTATGGCAAAGGAGAAGATTCTATCTAAAATAAAGCTTAAGTACCTACAAGCCGAGGCGAGACCGCCAAGGTTGCGTGGCGCGGTATGCGCGCTCTGTTCTGCCGATAATATTCTAATCGGGGGTATAATACATACCGCACCCGGCGAAGAGGAACATGTGTGCGAGTCGTGCGCAACAGAGAGATTTCGCCGTGTGCACGGCTACCTGTCTATTGAAGCCGCCGCCGCGCGACGCCGCAGAGCATTCGACATCGAGTTCCTCTTTCAAGAGAAAATTCTTGATTCGTATTTGAAGGAGACTGGCAAGACAATCAAGGAACTTGATAGAAAGGCATTTCGTGAACTTCTCGAGCTCGCCCGTTTTCTATTCCATCAGAATATTCCTCCGAACAAACGAAAGAGAATGGAAGAAGCATCGAGCCAAGATTCCATTGAGCGGGCGATGGAAAAACTACTATTTTCTATGCGTTCAAAGCTTCCTACCGCGCCAATACCATCTCCTTTTACAATGATGTAGGCCGAATTTATGGAAGTAGGGAGCACACATCACATCAAGGACATAGTATATGGCGCCAATGACGGTATCATTACGACATTTGCTGTGGTTGCCAGTGTCGCAGGGGCGAGCCTCTCCGTTCCTATTGTGCTTGTTATCGGGCTCGCCTCGCTTTTTGCGGACGGTTTCTCGATGGCGGCTTCGAATTATCTTGGTACTAAGTCAGAACACGATGCGCTGTGTGCTGACGCGGGCATGCCCTGCACGCACAGTAAATCTCATCGACCCCTGTTAGCCGGTGCCATCACTTTTGTAGCGTTTGTTTCGGCTGGTTTAGTGCCGCTTTTGCCATTTGCCCTGTTACCAACAGCCGTCAATATTTTTCCTTACGCTGTTCTCTCAACCGCATGTGCGCTCTTTCTAGTGGGTGCTTCTCGTTCAATAATTACTGGAAAGAGCGCTCTGTCGTCCGGCGCCGAAATGCTCGCTGTGGGAGGAATTGCCGCCGCGATCGCCTATTACGTAGGAGCCATTGTCCGTGATATAGTCGGATAACACTCCCCGTAGTTCAATGGATAGAACAGCTCCGTCCTAAGGAGTAAATGTAAGTTCGATTCTTGCCGGGGGGATTTGTGTGTTGAAAAACAGCCCTCGGTGCGCTACTCTAATAGAGTGCCATCGTTGAATATGGGCGTTGATACAGAAGAAATACTTGAGTTAGTAAAAGAGAATCATGCTATGCTGCGAAAAATGCGTCGAAGCATGCGCATCGGGTCTTTTTTTACCTTTCTCTATTGGACGCTCGTCATTGGTTCGCTTGTCGGCGCGTATTACTATTTGCGCCCATTCATCGATGTTGGCCGTCAAAATGTGAATAGTATTCAAGCGACCATTGAACAAATACGCGGAGCCGCAGGTTCCTTGCCGTCGAATCTTGATATCGGCTCAATTCTGGAACAGTTCAAGAAAGGACAATAGCGCCTGGGTAGCTCAGTTGGTTAGAGCATTCGCCTGAAGAGCGAAGGGTCGACGGTTCGAATCCGTCCCCAGGCACCAATATCAAACTTTCCGATTTTTGCCCGACCGATTCGGCCGCGCGAAGCGCGGAAAGGTAGGGAAACACTGGCTCGCCGCGCACGGCGCGGCTCGCCAAGCACAGGTTCGAGCCAAAGATTTCTTTGGCTATGACCTTTTTCTCCAAAAGGTCATTATCCCTTGCGATTTTGACGAGGGCTACAGCGACTTTTATCCAGTTTGGGAAGGGTTCGAGCCAATCATTCTGCTTTTGTTCAATCCGCGCCATTTTCTCGCGGAGAAACATTATTGAGTGGCTTTGGCGAATGGAATAAGCCGGAATATCATGCCCAAAGGCAACAGTTTGAAGATTATTTGAAAGATTACGAGTAACTAAATCTTCATTGAATACATCTACTATATTTGGTATAGTATAAATACTATGACTAAGAAAACCCCTCAAAAATTGATAAACAAAGTGGCTTCAAAAAAGGTTCTGAAGCAGAACGAAGAAGCCATAAAGTCATACGACTATTACAAAGAAACAACCGACCTCATTGATCGGGCGGATATTGCGCTGGGCAGAAAACCGGCTTTTAAGACGGCGACTGGTTCAACGCTGAATTTTGAAATAAACCAGTATGGAGTCGCCTCAACCACGGCGCAAAAAATTTAAGACAGCGCAGGATTGGAACGATTTTATCGGCCAAGCGCAACAGTCCGGTCAAAGAACGACCGGACAAGATTTATTTGCGTTCCGAAAAGTTTGCTACGAGGAAATTGAAAAGCATCGTGGCCGCCCGCTTTTAATTTACGCGACAAAATTTCTGGAAGGCGTACCGCAAGGCGCGCCAAACTTTATTGATTTATCTGATGTAGACGGCTTTACTGACCTCATCAACTCCGTAAAAGGAAACGGCTCCGTTGATGTTTTATTGCATAGCCCCGGCGGGCGGCCAGACGCGACAGAACGGCTTGTTGGCCTCTTGCGCGGAAAATTCGACGAGGTAAATTTTCTCATTCCGCACTCGGCTTATTCTGCGGCCACGATGCTTGCGCTTTCAGGGAATAACATCATCTTACATCCAAGCGGAACTCTTGGGCCGATTGACCCTCAAATCAACGGCATTCCCGCTCGTTCGATTAAGCGCGGTTTTGAAAAAGTGAAGGAGCGTATCGCAAAAGAAGGCCCGGAAACACTTCCTGCTTATATTCCACTCATCGAAAAATACTCACTCGATCTTTTGGAACTTTGCGAAGATTCGGAAAAGCTATCGCGCGAACTTGTATCAACATGGCTTAAGCGATATATGTTCAAAGGTGATAAAAAAGCCGTTGGCAAAATCCGAAAAGCAGTAAACTACTTTTCGGACTATGACAAGCATTTATTGCACTCTCGTCCGCTATCAATGGATAAACTCTCCGAGTTTGGCTTGAAAATAGAACTTGCGGACGAGACACTCCAAGATTTGCTGTGGGAAGCATATATTTTGCTCAATGGCTTTTTCAATGTCAGCCCATTTGTTAAGCTCTACGAAAGCGCGCATGGCGTATCGTGGGGCAAACAGTTTCAGCAAGTTTTTATCGGCCCACAACCACAGCAGAAATTGAGACCCCAGCAATAGATTGCCCGCCAAAAAATTTGCGAAGCCCAAGCGAGGGCGCGGCGGAAGGGGGGGGATTCCGCCACGCCCGAGCGTTCCGCCGGAGCGAAGCGGAGGCGGTCAGTTCCGTTCAAAAAATGTTCGAGCAGAGTTGTATAATTCCACATCAAACCTAGGAAATTGTTACATTGACCGATAACGGAGCTGTTTCTGTTTGTGCTTGTTGATTTTGGGGAGACGGATGATAAGCATGCCATGCCGCTCGACGGCCTCGGCTTCGTCAGGTTCCACTTCTTCGGGTAGAACAATGGTGCGAGAAAATGTTCCCCAGTATAGTTCCTTTTGATAATATCCGTCCTCGGCAACCTCACGGTCTTCGCGGCGCGTGCCCCGAATGGTTGCCATTTCGCGAGATATGGAAATTTCAAGGTCGTCTGCATTCACTCCGGCGATCATCGCCTTTATGACGATTTCGGTCGGTGTCTGATACAGATCAATGGCAAGCTGGCCCTCTTCTTGGTCCTCGGCTTCGCTTTGCTGTGGCAATTCCTCCATTGTTTCCGAATCGTCGAGCTCGCTCTGCAAATCGTCCTGATATGCAATGCCGCCGGTTAGCTTATCGAGTAGCGAGAATCGTGAAGACATAGAGTTGATATTATCGTGGAACGAACTTTCTCTGAATATATTTCACCTTTTCGAACAGCAAGATGATGATAAGCGCTCCCATCCAGACAACCAACGAGAAGTAATCTGTTCCATTGCCGTTTAGTATAAAGTAGTTAAAAATTGCATGCAATGCAATTGCGAGGATAAGTCCGATAGCAAGATATTCACGGCGAATCGAACGGCGTTTGTAGAAAGAGAATGCGAGCAAAAGGCCCACAATTGCTGATGAAACGATGTGGAGAACTGTGGGGCTTACGAATCGCTGAAGCGCGACAAGAATGCTCACGAATTGAGTTTCTCGTGAGAGCGCGGTAATGAGGTAAAGGGTATTCTCTACGGCCGCAAAACCGAGTGATGCCGTTATCATGTAGACAAGAGCGTCGATGGGTTCGTCATACGCCGGTCGCTTAAATGCGGCAAAATGCGCCGCTACGTATTTTATGATTTCTTCGATAGTAGCGATGGCCACTAGCGCCATCGTACTGCTCGTTATGTAGCTAAGTGCGCCCAGTTCGAGAGGGAGCGCGATGGCCGTCGATAGTCCGCCATATACGAAGGCGAGAACTATCATACCTTTCGGTTCGGGTCGTTTGTAGTCTTCCTGGAGCCAAAACAAAAGCCACAGAATGGGAGGAACTACGCCTCCTGCAAGTGCGAGCAATATGTTGGATACCTGCGAATCCGAGAGAATATCCATTACCAGGATTGTACCATTAGCAGGCCTTTTTGTTCAGGCATAGAATGCCATAACTCCTCGGTAATATGGGGCATAAACGGATGGAGCATCACAAGACATTCTCGTAGTAGTCGTTCGAGGACAAACTGCGCGCTCGCGCGGTCCATGGTGGGGGAGTCTTCGCCGAGACGAGGTTTCAATACCTCGATAATCTCATCAGCGAAAGTGTGCCAGATATAATGATAGAGCATTTCGCTCGCCAGATAGAATTTGTACTCATCCATTAGACGCGTGATCGACTCCTTGAAGATAGTAAGTTCGCGAAGCAAGCCTTCGTCGTGGGGGGTCAGCCGCACTGCCTCCCCTAATGATTCCTCGGGAGTATGAATACAAACAAACCTCGCGATATTCCAGAGTTTGTTTGCAAATAGCTTATACGCCTTGATTTTTGAGTCGGAAAGATTGTTGTCGTTCCCCGGGGCGATCCCGACGATAAGCGCCATACGCAACGCATCGGCGCCAAACTCCGCTATCTTGTCCAGGGGGTCTACAATATTTCCAAGAGATTTGCTCATCTTGCGGCCGTGTTCATCACGAACAAGTCCATGCAGGTACACGATTTTGAAGGGAATGTCCCCGAGGAGGTATCCGCTCATAAGAACCATGCGCGCCACCCAGAAAAAAAGAATATCATAGCCGGTTTCAAGGACGCTTGTCGGGTGATAAACGCGAAGGTCGTCAGTATCCTCCGGCCATCCAAGGGTCGAGAAAGTCCATAGGCCCGACGAGAACCAGGTATCAAGCGTATCGGGGTCTTGTATATATTCTGCGGCGCAGAATTTGCATATTGGCTTCTGTGCGCTCACTATGATCGGAATACATTTCCGAACATCCGCCTCGCGCCCCTCGATGCCTATACATTTCGTATCGTGGTGCCATGCTGGTATGCGGTGACCGAACCATATCTGCCGACTGATACACCAGTCGCGCAAGTTATCTATCCAGTGATAGTACACGCGCCGAAATCGCTCCGGCATGATCGTTATTTCGCCTGATTCGACCGCCGCGTGCATTAACTTTTTGAGTGTAGTTGTCGAACCTGATGGAATAGCTGAAATTTTTGAGTTTTTGATTAAGAAGTCCTTATTCACCGCAACGAACCACTGCTCTTTTACCTGTGGCTCGATGATTCCCCCTCCTCGGCTATTCGTGGCAATGCTGTGGACATACTCTTCATTCACCTTCGCAATCAGCCCTTTTTTCTGCAGTTTTTCGATAATGAGTGGACGAGCTTTCATGATATGCATTCCGGCAAATTCGCCTGCGATGGGGAGGAGAATGCCGCGGTCGTCTATAACACGCTCGATATCCAAGCCATGGCGCATTGCAATTTCGAAATCTATCCCAGAATGCGACGGAGTAATTGTCATGACTCCCGAACCGAATTCCATGTCCACGGCGCTGTCCTTAATAATTGTCGCCATTATGGGCCCGTTTATCCATTCGAGTTCAATAGCCTGGCCATGCGAGTATTTTTTGTAACGCGCGTCGTCGGGGTGCATCACAACATATTTGTCGCCGAACTTGGTCTCTGGGCGGACGGTGCCAATCTCGAATGGGCCGTACTTGAAATGATAGAACCGATCTTTCTGCTCGATATACTCTATCTCGTCATCCGAAACAGTTGTCTGCAATTTCGGGTCCCAGTTTACGATGCGATTCCCTCGATAGATAAGACCATCTCCGTACATTCTGACAAATGCCTCCGTTACTGCAGTACTGCGTTTCTCGTCCATGGTATACGCATACCTGCCCCAATCAAGCGATGCGCCCATATGTTTCGTTTGCTCAACAATTGTTTTTTTACTTGCTGTGGTGAATTCCTCGATGCGACGCAAGAGCTCCTCTCGCCCAATGTCATGCCGCGTTTTTCTCTCTTTTTTGTATATGTCACCCTCGACTTTACTTTGCGTGGCAATGGCGGCGCTGTCTGTGCCGGGTATCCAGAGTGTTCTAAATCCTCTCATTCGTTTATAGCGCACCATGATGTCTTCAATCGCAAGCATCGCGGCATGACCGGTATGAAGTGTTCCGGTAACATTGGGCGGCGGAAGCACAATGGAAAAAGTGGGAGCATCTCGCTTTGTATACCCCTCTGCGATAGCGGTGTCAGGATTTGTCAGTCCCGACTCCTCCCAGAGCATTTGGATACGCGATTCTGTGTCGCGCGGGTTGTATGGTTTTAATAGCTTTTCGTTCACGGTAGTTTAAATATATCAGCCACTTACGCTATGCTCAAATGTCCTTGCGCCCTGATGGTAGTTGCGGTTGTTTCCCCGTTGATGAGATGTATATATGCCGCGGCCGCGATCATCGCCGCGTTATCTCCCGCAAACGATATCGCTGGAACATGAAGGTGAATGTGTGGGAACTCCGAGCTGATCAACTCCGTAAAGGATGCTCGAATGTGCGTGTTTGCAATAACGCCACCTCCGATTATAAGCGATGCGGGGGTGAATTCGGCGAGAGCGCGCCTCGTCTTTGCTATGAGCACATCAGTTGCCGCCAGCTCGAATTCTCTACAAAGATTTGACCTGTCTTGTTGGCTTAATTCTCCGCGGTCTCGCAAGTAATACAGTACCGCCGTTTTCAATCCTGAATACGAAAAATCGTAATTGCCCGAATGGAGCATAGGACGCGGCAGGGAAATACCGCTAGCCACTCCTTTTTCCGCCGCGTGCGAGATGTGCGGTCCGCCAGGGTAGGGAAAGCCGAGCAAGCGCGCGACTTTATCAAAGGCCTCTCCGATAGCGTCATCGCGCGTTGCTCCGAGTTTTTGATACTTGAGCCAATGATGCACGAGCACAAGCTCCGTATGCCCTCCGCTAATGAGAAGCGCGAGTGCGGGAAAAACTATTTTGGGCGCTGGAGCTACGGTCGACTTTGAAAGCACCGCCGCGACGATGTGCCCCTCCATATGATTGATGCCAATGAGCGGCTTCTTCCACTCTCGTGCTGTTTTTTCTGCAAATGCTATGCCCGCCCAGAGCGCTGGTTCGAGTCCGGGACCTTTTGTTACCGCTATAGCATCTATATTGTTCGGGGTCACATTAGCGTCAGAAAGCGCTTGGGCAAGTATCGCGGGCAAATTCTTTTCGTGTTCGCGCTTTGCGAGCATTGGGACGACCCCGCCCCACGCGGCGTGTTGCGCGGCCTGCGAAGAAACTATCGAGCTTGCGATGGCAAATCGCGGTTCATCAAAAGAACCGCTGGCGATGACTATGCTTGCCGCGGTATCATCACAACTTGTTTCGATTCCGAGAATGACCATGGTGAAAGCATATCCTGCGCGGAGCGAGCGTCAAGGGCAGGCATGGAAATACAGAGTGCGAACGGGCTATTTGCACGATTCATATTTTTCGATAGGATTGCATTGGAAGCGAAGAGGAAAATACACAGATGGTAGATTTACAGATGAGGGAGCATGTATGGAAAAGCCGGTTCGAAGCCTTGCAAAGGCGTTCTCGTGGCGAGTCACCGGCACGATGGACACGATTTTCGTGTCGTATGTCATTACCGGAAGAATGTCTTTTGCGGTCTCGATAGGCGCAGTCGAATTCTTTACCAAGATAGCGCTCTATTTTCTTCATGAGCGCGTTTGGGACAGAATTCCCGCCGGTCGGGTCGAAGGGGTCAGAAGTCTCCAGACATGATCCGTGCCCCACTCATTTGGAGGAACACAATCGCCAACCTGACAACAGGCTGGCGATTTTTATATACAGATAAACACCCCTCCAAACTGCGGAAGAGGTGAGATTCGAACTCACGAGGGGATTGCTCCCCTGCCGCATTTCGAGTGCGGTGCCTTCGACCACTCAGCCACTCTTCCGTAATAGGCGCAAGGAAGTTTATCATTCTTTTGCCTTTTGCTCAAAAAAGCGATAACATTACGGATGTTTCCATTCATGGCCCTATCGTCTAGCCTGGTCTAGGACAGCGCCCTTTCACGGCGTAAACCCGGGTTCGAATCCCGGTAGGGTCACATTCAGAAACTTGGTCGGAAGTGAGCGCAAAATCTGGGCGCGCCGAAGGCGCGCTGTATGGCGAGGGTATGAAATCCGTCTTGCGGGCGCGGGCGAATTCGGAGGGCGGGCAAAATGAGATCGAAATAGTTTTGTCTTTCAGCGCGGGGTTCGTTCCAAAAGAACGAAGAAAATCTCGCATCTCATGGAGATTTTCACTGGTTGCCAGAAACCCCGCGCGTTTTGAATCCAAAATCCATTTCCGCAGGGGTTCGACCCAATTCTTTCTCTCGGCTCGGGCGGATGAAGATTTTGCTTGAAGCGAGCTTTTTTGACGCATGAGCGCGTCCTTTTTCG
>CAZPGN010000010.1:0-21838 GCA_964586635.1 uncultured Candidatus Saccharibacteria bacterium
GGGGTACTGAATCTGTAAGATTCGAATCCTCCTGGGGGCATTCGCAGCAAGGCGGGTTCTCTTTTTTCTACTTTTCAGCTTTCTTTGCGATAAGATTCGAGAGGCGAGATTTTTTACGAGCGGCAGTATTCTTTTTGATAACTCCGCTTTTTGCCGCCTTGTCGATTGCGGCATAGGCGGCAGGCAACCCGGCGCGTGCTTCGGCATTCTTCCCTTCTGTCGCGAGATCTGAAACAGTCTTAACGCTTCGCTTCAGGGCACGACGGCGGCGATCGTTATACACTCGCTTTCGCGCGGAGCTACGCAGAGCTTTTTCCGCAGATTTCGTAATTGGCATGGGTTCATGGTACCTATTTTCGCAAAAAAATCAAATGAGGTACTATACTCGTATGATTGCCCGCATCTCTGGCGCTGTTCTGGACCGCTCCGAGCATTCCCTCATTATCGATGTGGGCGGGGTTGGCTATCGCGTCAATACAACGCCACTTGTCGCCCGCGAGGGGCCAAACATGATCGCGCTCTGGACATATCTTGCCGTTCGCGAGACTGCGCTCGACCTGTATGGTTTTCCTGAGCGCGAGGATACTCGGTTTTTTGAACTTCTGCTGTCCGTTTCAGGAATCGGCCCAAAGAGCGCACTCGGGATTCTCTCGCTTGCCCCCGCATCCGCGTTGAAAAAATCAATCGCCCGCCGCGACGCCACACACCTCCAGCGAATACACGGGGTAAGCAAAAAAATTGCTGAAAAGCTCGTGCTCGAATTGGCACATAAAGTTGGTGTACAATCGGTCGACGAGCGAGATGCCTCTGTTGATGGCGATGTCATTGACGCAATCATTTCACTCGGCTACTCCGCAGGAGAGGCGCGCGTGGCCGTACAGGGCTTACCACCTGCGACCGATACGGTCGAATCACGCCTAAAAGAAGCTCTCAAGAAGCTCGGTTCATAGTCTATGGTGCACCACCTGAAGCGCCTCGTTCCGCAACGGCTTTCGCTCGCGATCGCCCCGTTCTATCATTACGCGATCGCGTTCATCGGAGCGCTCGTCTACCATTTCCCTTCGCGGGACATCTATGTTGTAGGGATTACAGGCACGAAGGGCAAAACAACGACCGCCGAACTGATAAACGCTATTCTTGAAGAAGCTGGTTATACAACGGCTCTTTCCTCAACGCTTCGCGTGAAAATCGCCGCGCGTAGCAGGCGCAACAAACTAAAGATGACCATGCCTGGTCGTTTTTTCTTGCAACGATTCTTGCGTCAAGCGGTACGCTCCGGCTGTGAATACGCGATCATTGAAATGACGTCCGAGGGCGCTCGCCAATTTAGACATACATTCATCTCGCTGAACGCCCTCATTTTCACGAATCTTTCGCCCGAACATATCGAATCGCATGGATCATACGAGGCATATCGCAAAGCAAAACTCGATATCGCAACCGCGCTCGAAAACTCTCCGAAGCGCAACAAAATTATCATCGTCAATGAAGATGACGCGGAGGCAATGCGCTTCCTTGCGACCCATGTACCGATTAAGAAAAGTTTTCGCCGTCAGTATGCGGAACCAATCATCCATACGAGTCACGGCATACGCTTTTGCTATCGTGGACAAAAAATTTCGACTCGGCTTTTTGGCACATTCAACATATACAACATGCTTGCCGCGGCGACATTTGCCGAAAGCCAACACATTCCTGCGCAAACAATCATCGCCGCGCTCACAGCGTATCAAGGCACGCGCGGCCGTATGGAAGTTGTGTCTTTACCGGATATACGCCTCCCCTTTAATGTCATCGTTGACTATGCACATACGCCAGATTCACTCAAACAGGCGTACGAGGCGATACCCGGGAAAAAAGTTTGCGTTCTCGGAGGAACAGGAGGAGGCCGAGACACAAGGAAACGCGCGCCAATGGGAAGTTTAGCCGCGACGCACTGTCGCCGCAGTATTCTTGCGGACGAAGATCCCTATGACGAAGACCCGAATAAAATCATCATGGATGTGGCGGCTGGCATGCCACGTGGCTCGTATGAAATTTCACGGGATCGTCGCGTGGCAATACGAAAGGCGCTCCAGTATGCCGAGTCGAACGAAACGGTTATAATTACCGGCAAAGGCACTGACCCGTTCATAATGGGGCCGAACGGAAGCAAGGTCCCATGGGATGACGCTGAAGTCGTTCGCGACGAAATGCGACTCCTCTTTGGACATGAACAGAAGGGTGCGTGCGCGTGATAGTGAATATATTTAGGCAATTTAAGACATGAAACCCGGAGAAGGCAATCCAATAGCGGATCTCTTATGGTTCCTTATTTTTATTATTGTGTTTTTCTTTGTCTGGCTTAGAACTATCGGGCCTCAAGAAGATCCCGGCGGGTTGTTCCTCGAACGAGAAGACATAGAAAAAGTCCAGCATGGTCTTTGAGAAACCGCTAGAGTCCGAGGAGTGTGTAGAGCGCGATACCAGCGGCAACTGACACATTGAGCGATTCCTTCTTCCCGAGCTGTCGTATTTCAAGAACCGCATCGCACAAATCGAGGATGTCAGATGGTATTCCGGAAATCTCGTTCCCGACGATAATGGCAAATGCGCCCTTTATTTTGTATTCTCGATGCGAGACAGAGCGCGCGGACTTTTCGAGCGCAAGGATAGTTGCGCCGCTCGCTCGCAGGCGCTGAATGACTTCAACGACATCCGCAGACGACTCCCAAGGGATGGATTGTTCGGCGCCGAGAGCAGTTTTGCATATATCCTGTCTCGTTCGTCCAAAACGATCACTCGGCGCGGGAGTACTTCCCACAAGATATATGCGCGACACACCAGCCGCATCAGCGGTGCGGAACAATGAGCCGACATTGTGCGCGCTCCGAATGTTGTGTGCGATAAGATATGCCTCGTCGTTCATACTCGAACGCTATCGCGTTTGCTGAAGCGGTGCAAGTGTGGTACAGTTTACGCATCATTTCCCCCTATAGCTCAGATGGTAGAGCACCTGCCTTTTAAGCAGAGGGTCCCAGGTTCGAGTCCTGGTGGGGGGACAGCATTTGAGCCGTGCGAAAATGCTGGCTCCCCAAGAACAGCGCCTGCGCGCTGTTCGTCCAGGACTCGAAAGCCGCAGCGATGTTTTGCCCTTAGCGAAGCGGGCAAAACCGCGAGGCGGGGTCGCGAGTACTTGCTGTTTTCAAGCACTGTGTGCGAAGAAAAGAGCTAGTAACTCGTGACCGAGTCCTGGTGGGGGGATTGCGAAGCAATCACCCCAGAAAGAATGCTGGGGGCATTCTTTCAAGGACTCGAAGCCCGATTGAGCTTTTATGGAGTCCGTAAGGACGAACAGAAAAGCCAATTGGGGTACTGTTCATGTAATGAAAGAGTCCTGGTGGCCCAAAAATCCTTCAAGCTGTAAGTATGTATCGCTCTAGTGCAAGGTCAATCCTATTCTCGTCTCCAGTGCGAGAACGCCAGTGGACTTGGGTCAAGTCTCTAGACAGTCTCTCGAGACGCTTGCGTGCCGCCACTCCTGCCCGAGTTCGCGCAAGTTCCGTGCGAAGTTTCCATGCGATAACTGGGATTAGGTCTTCCGCACTTTTCCCTTCTTCGAGCATGATCATATATTGTACCCAGGCTCCCTTGCGATCTCCTCGAGCGACCAGGTCGGCGAACGCAAAAAGGTTGCTATTGTTTTCAGGAGACGCGAATTCCCATATTCGCTTTGTGGCGCGCGCCAGTCTCTTTTTCGTCTCGACATCAATCTTGTCTTCGACAAAAACGATGCAGTGCGGCGATGCTTCAAGCGTTTCTATAAGCGGAAAGATTTCATCTCGCGCCGTAGCGGTTGATAATACGCCGAAACACACAATACGATAGCGTTCCGAAAAGAAAAACGAGTTGGAAGACACAAGCTCTTCGAGACGAACGGCCGCGCCGCTTCCGCCATCAATGTCAAAGCGCATGTGTGAATGATGAGCGGCTAAGCGCTTTTCGACCGCGGCCTGCCTACGCAAAACATCGTGCCCATAATAAACGAATATCATAGAGAATACGGAGCGAGTTCGCCCCAATTCTTTCCAACATACGCCTCGGATGCAAAACGAACTCCGCCCCGCACAACACCCTCCATCTCTTCGATAATAATCCGTATAGCATGCTGGACATTCGCATTCGGGACTTCATAGACAAGCTCGTCATGCACCTGTAAAAGCAGCGCGGCATCAGATAGGCCTTCCCGCGCAAATCTATTTCGGATGCGTATCATTGCGTGTTTGATTATGTCCGCTTCTGTGCCTTGTATCGGCGCATTGACAGCCATGCGCTCCGCCGCGGCGCGAATGTGCGGAGTCGGTGATGTTATATCGGCGAAATAGCGACGCCGGCCAAAGAGGGTTGTCGTGTATCCACACTCGCGCGCCGAATTTTTAACGCGCTCAAAATATGAAAAAAGGGTTTTGAATTGTTCGCGATATCGCTCATATGCGAGCGACGCCTCGGCGCGAGTCGAGCCGCTAGCCTTTGCAAGCGCCGATACTCCCATGCCATAGAGAATTCCAAAGTTGATTATCTTCGCCTTACGGCGCATATCTTTCGTCACAGCATCCTGCGAAACGCCGAAAGTTTCGGCGGCAACCATCGTATGAAAATCGAGCCCTTCTCTAAAGGCCGTCATCATCTTCTCGTCCCCGGAGAGCATTGCGGCAATACGAAGCTCCAGTTGAGAATAGTCGCACGCAACAAGCGTACACCCGCTAGGAACGATGAATGCGCGGCGTATGACTCGACCGCGCTCGGTGCGAATAGGAATGTTCTGCAGATTCGGGTCGCGCGAAGCGAGGCGGCCCGTGGTCGTTCCCGCCTGGTCGAATGTCGTATGCAAACGGTCGTGGCCGTCGAGCAATTTCGGGATGACATCAATATATGTGGAGAGAAGCTTCTGAACTTCGCGATAGGAAATTATCTCATCGATTATTGGATGCGTTCCACGCAGGTTCAAAAGCGCGGCGCCGCTCGTGGAACGCGCCCCGCCAGCCGTTCGCTTGCGCGAAAGGAGTCCAAGTGTGTCAAATAGAACGGCGCCGAGCTGGCGGGGTGAATTGATATTAAATTCCTCGCCCGCAATATCCCATATCTTCCTCTCATATGAGGCAAGTTCGGAATGATATTCACGAGAGAGCCCTGCAAGATATGCACGGTCAATAAGAACGCCGTGCTCTTCTGCTTCGCGCAGAACAGGCGTGAGTGGAACCTCAATGCGTTCATACACTTCCTCTAGATTGTCCGCCACGATTCGTTCGTGAAGAATACGCTCCGCCTCCGCTATCGTTTTTACCCCAGTGAACGCCAGGATGTCGGCCCTGGTCGGGTTCGTCATATCAGAATGCACAACCCAGAGCATGAGCGCGGCGGATCGAATGTCTTCGCTGTCAGTTTCTTCTCCTAGTTCTGCGGCCTGTGGATGGGCCGCGGAGGATAAGTTTCGCCGCGCCAGCACCAATTCGCGCAGGCGTAATTTGAGCGTCCGAAATTCAAGCTCGTCGCAAAGCGCTTCCACAATGGCAAGATCGAGCGTCTCAAACCATGGTTTTTCAGGCACCGAAAATACAATGGGGGCGTCGCGCCGTATCTCCGCAAGCTCGCGAGAGAAAAAAGCTCCGTGCTCGTTCTCGATAAGCAACTTCACAACACCCTTTTTAATTCCTTTTTCGATGAGTATATTCTGGTCTTTCTTCAGTGTGGCATATATCTTCACGAGTGGACCAAAGGTAGCAATAAGCTGGGTCGCGATTTTTTCTCCGATGCCCGGAACGCCCGGTATGTTATCGGACGGATCACCGCGCAACCCTTTATAGTCAACGAGAAGTTTCGGAGCAAATCCATATCGCGCCTTCACTGTATTTTCATCGTATATAACAGTATCTTGCAGTCCGCGCCGAAGCGTATACACTCGAACGCGCGTGCCGTCCACGAGCTGAAGCGTGTCCATGTCGCCCGAAGCGATGATGATATCTATATTCTCCCCTGCCGCGGCGATTTGCGACACTATCGTCCCAAGCATGTCGTCCGCCTCAAATCCGGGGTGGTCGTATATTGGTATACCGAGTGCCGCGACAAGCGAACGAGACCGCTCAAGCTGGTCAATGAGCGCGGTGTCCGCCTCCGCCCTACCGGCCTTGTAGCGCTCGAACGCTTCATGTCGAAAGGTGCCTCCCGGAAGGTCATAACAGGCGGCGATATAATCGGGTTTCAGGTCTTTAAGAACTTTTATAATAAACGCGAGTGTTCCATAGAGAGCTCCTGTCGGGATACCCGCCGCCGTTGTGAAGCTTGGCAATGCGTGATACGCGCGATGAATGATCGCATGCGCATCTAGTAGGACAAGCGTCTTCGGAGAGGTTTTCTTTTTTTTCATAGTTTTGTAATAGTTCGCGCCGATTCACCCTCAATAGAAAAATAGAGTCGAATGGCATCAGTTGGCAAGGCATCTTCAATATGGTCGGCCCACTCAACCATTACTACCGTATGCGGGTCGGCGACTATTTCATCCCAGCCAAGCGGTCCGAGCTCTCTACTCCCCTCGAGGCGGTATGCGTCCATATGAACAAGGCGCCCAAAACTCCCCCGTTCGGAGAGCGCGTAAATCTTTGAAAGAACGAATGTTGGACTTGTAACCGACTCCAAAACGCCAAGAGCTGCGGCGACTCCCTGCATGAACGTGGTTTTACCTGCGCCAAGCGGCCCAATGAGTCCAATAACGAGAGCGTGGGCGCGCCCTGCGGGCGCGCCCACGATGTGCCGCAGGACAAACTGCTCCGCAAAGCGACTCATATCTCCAACAGTTTCGACGCGCACGGTCTCCATTGCGGCTATTGTATCATGGCCCAAAATCGAAAGCCGCGCTCGGCCTTTCGGCCGAGCGCGGCTTTCAACAAACCCCTTACTCCTGCATCGCGCGCCGCGCGACAAGCGCAACCGCGACCAAAATCAGTATGAGAAGAAGCCAGCCGAGCACGCCCCCGGGCAGATATTGTCCGAGACCGAGCGCCGCGGCCCCAAACGGCCCGCCCGCCACGACCTGGCTTGTCATAATAGCGGTCTCATCAAACTGGCGCGAAGAGAACGCATCCTTGTAGGATACAGTCGCGGCGAATGTTATCACCGAACCGACAGCGACATCGCGGCCGACCGTACCCGTTACTGTAATGGCGCCCGTCTCATTCGGACCAAGACGACCGATCGAGAATACAAGGTCGTTGCCATTTCGCGTGAAGGAAGGGTTGCTTGCGGAGTTGAATGAAACCTCGGCCGGCATCACTGCGCGAACCGAAACATCGGCAAGTTCGGCGGCGCCTTCGTTTTTGTATGTGATTGTGTAGACGACTTGCTCTCCCGCGCGAACAGTATCGCCGTTCGCGGCAATGGTGGCAGTGAGCGGGAACTTGTTAAGAATAGTGAGTGTGGCATTTGAACGGCGACTCACTACATTGTTTGTCGCGAGCGCGCTTCGCTCAATAACAACATTGTCAGATAGGCGTTTTCCTACGAAACGATACCGTAGCGTACGACTCTCACCGGACGAGAGCGTGATGTTCCACTGAACATCCGCACCACTGCGGATGCCGCCGTCAAAGGCTTCTTTGAACTCAACAGAATCTGACACCCTGTCCGAAACGATAAGATTCGAAAGTGTAACCGAGCCGGTATTGCGGACAACGATTGCATGTTCCATCGTATTCCCAGCCCACGCCGCGATCTGTGTATCGGTGCCATTCGGGAATGAAAGATTCTGCACGGTCTTAGAGAGCGAAATGCCTGCTCCAGTCGAAGGAACAACGACTGACGGAACTATGATCGGAGCCGTCGTTACGACAGGAGAAATAATAGTGGGGATAGTCGGGTCTGCCTGGAACGATACAATCTGGCCGAATGCGGTGTCGAAGTCGTTGCGGCTAACCGCACGGACGAAATACACCGTGTTCGGGGAGAGGTTCGAGAGCGTATCCGTAAAGTCCCCTCCCGAAATAGTTCGCGTCTGTGTGCGATTACCGAGGCCCGTTGTAAGCCCCCATTCGAACCAGGCCTGTGTGGTCGGGTCGCCTCCGTTTGAGATGAGTGAGCCGTTCGCAATAACAGTAGACGGCACTCCCGTCTTTGATATGCCGCGCGTAATTACAATCGGCGCATTAAGGCCGCTCGATACGCTTCCCGTATTGAACGAGGCTATCGCGCCGCGCACAATCATTCCGCCGGATACGGCTACTGCGCGGTAGTAATAGTTGGTATTCGCGGCAAGACCGCTTATTGACTGCGCATAGCTCTGTGTGGATGAGACGCTCTGTGGCGCGGTCGTGTTAAATGTCGAGAGGAAGGAATCATTGCCCCACTCGAAATATACCTGCGTCGAAGAGATGCCATTAATAGACACAGTTCCGTTCAGTGTCGCTGATGAAGTGGTAACGCCGGTGGGAGAATTGGTGCTAATACCGATAAGATTTCCTTGTGTCGCACCGCCGCCCGTACCGCCCGTACCAGTCGTCGTATTGCTTACCTGAAAACGGACGGTGATATTGCCGAAATCGTTCGGCGCAATGTTCCCAAGGCGCAATCCTTCGCTCGTAAAGAGTTCGTTGCCGTTCTGTCCGAACGGAAATGGCTGTGTGCACGCTGTGCATCCCTGTATGCGCCAGAATATCCCGCCCGACACGAGCGAGAGCGCTTGCGAGCTTGAAAGATTAACGGTCGCATTGCCGCTCGTTGAATTGGCGTTGGCGGCAGTTACCGTGCCAGCGAATGCGTGAGAGACTGAAACACCCGACGGGAGCGAGAGCCGCACACGAACATCATTCGCAACTTCGCTGGAGCTGTTGTGGTACAGAACGCCCACACTGACAACTTCTCCGGCATCGGCATTCACGGTTGAAAACCATGCAGTATTTGAAGAATTAGGATTATCAGTAAAGTTTGCAACTTGTACGGTCGGGGGAGTTCCCGGGACAGTATTCAGCGAGGCCGCCAGTGCGGCGCCCGGCAAGCCAAAAGCGCTCGCGGCGATAACTCCGATCGCGGCAAGCTTGCTCGTCATATGTGTAATGGTATTCATGTAGTTCATCCCCTTTCAGTCCTCGAGATTAATTCTCAAGAACTCAAGAAGGAGCCCGTCGCGCGCTTTGTATAGAATATG
The DNA here is from genome assembly GCA_964586635.1 of uncultured Candidatus Saccharibacteria bacterium. Taxonomy (GTDB): domain Bacteria; phylum Patescibacteriota; class Minisyncoccia; order Phycocordibacterales; family CAZPGN01; genus CAZPGN01. The sequence goes on from CAZPGN010000010.1 coordinate 9,173, forward strand.
CAATTCTCCAAAGCGCGCAACAGGCGAAACAACTAACGCCCTCCGTAATACGGCACCACTGTTTGTGTCCCGAACGGCACCACCCCGCCCGCGAGGGGTGGTACCCCCCCGCCAAATACTGGAACCACGGGGGCGGCGGGCGGCGGAGCGATGATCGCTCCTGAATCCGCCGTCGCATAGGAGGTGTTGTAATTATAATTCAGGTTCTGGTAGGGAATAACTCCTCCAGAAATCCCACCTTGGCCATATCCCCCTTGGCCACAGACACCCCCGTATCCTCTGCCCCCCCGAAAGAGGGAGATCAGGGCGGCGGCCCCACCCGCATAGTTCGCGAACCGTGCGGACGAATCCGCGCGGTTCTCGACAACCATACGGTTCGGCTGCTGGCCACCCTGTTGCTGCAGAACCATCTGCATCAGCAGATGGTTCTGCAGCTCTAGGGCGGCGATCCGCCCATCTTCGCGGGAGGGTGAGGGGGGTGGCGCACGGTAGTGGCCGCCGTGGTCTTTGCCACGGCGACTCTCTCCCAACGGCCTCTCCTCGACCGCATCGAGGCGACGATCCGTGGCGTCCAGGCGAGCGTTCACCCGCCTGAACCCATCGCCAACCTTCTCGGCCAAAGCCCGATTCGCGGCCGACAAATCTGCCATCGCCGCGAGGAGCTTTTCCGACCTCGAACCAGATTCCGCGAACACGGGGACACAGATGCTCATGAAGCTCACAAAAACGAAAATACGGCTCATTTCAGGCCTCCTTGGCCACTTTGGCCAATATCGAGGGCGGTATGCCCAATTTCAATTCTGATTGAATTCTAGCATACTGAATGGATTTGTCAAGCCATCCCATGCCCTAGAGCCAACCATACGCTCTGGCTCAAAACGACGCAAGGAGCGCCCAATCGGAAGCAATCTATTCTCGCAATTTCTGGTCGATACCGTCTGTCGCAATGGGCATCAGAATCAGTTCATATTTCCTCCAAACAAAAAGGGGTGTTCAGCCGTGAACACCCCAACCCGCAAGGTTCAACCTAGGTTCAACCTAGGTTGAACCTTGATCACTCGATCTTTATTGCCTCAACTGCCTCGCGCATCTCGCGCGCAGTCTTTGCGAATTGTTTGACCACCTCCTCGCTGATACAGTCGTGCGGTACGGTTGCCGCTGGCACGGCGGCGGCCGGCGACGCGACCACGCTGGCTGGAGGCGGCGCAGGGGTCGCTACCACCGCCTCCACTGGCGCGGCGGAGGCGATTGCCTCTCGTTGAGGCATCGCCTTCTCGAGCACCTCCACCCTGGCCTCGACTCCCTCAAGCCTCTTGCCAAGGCGCTCGAACCCCTTCCCCGTTGAGGAGCCCATGATTTGGATGGATTCATTCACGGCATCAAGGTTTGACCTTGATGCCGGCGGTCGTACTGGGACGGGAGGCACGGGGGCAATCACCCCACCCCCCGTCGCTATATAAGACCAGTCCATCACGGCGAGGTAAACTACCCCGCCGAGGAGAATGGTCCCCGCGAGAATCATGACAATCGCCGGCGCCAGTCCGGGCGCCGACGAAGGTCCCGTGGTGGGTGGCGTGGGCGACGACGCTCCTTCGCCTGGCGGCGGAATCGCCGTCGGCGGCGGAGCCGCCGGGGCAGGAGGAGCCGCACCAGCACCGACGGGTGCCGGCGGGGATGCGACCACAGCGGCCGCTCCCAAACCGACTACCGGCGCAGGCGGAGCCACCGGGAACGGAACCGTACCCGCGCCGACTGGCGCCGGCGGTGGTGTTGGGGCGACCGGAGCCACACCCGCACCGACTGGTAGCGGAGCCACCGGAGTCGTTCCTGTGCATTTCGTCGATTTCATCGAACCTCTCCTTTCATCAAGGTTCAACCTAGGTTGAACCTTGATGTTTGATGTATGTAGGGAACATGGAAATTCGCGGGCATTCTAGCATACGGACAGACGCTTGTCAACATTGTGGCGTTGTGCTGAGACGGGCTATGATGGGTGCAATAATCTTGCTTACCTATCGTGCCCCTATTCGATGAAGAGAAACAAAAAGAGCGCCTCGAAGAATTTCGAGAACGCGAAGCAGAGGACCTCGCAAAAATGCTTGCGGACCGTTACGAGCTTTCATATATAGACCTTTCTAAACTCTCGATAAATACTGACGCCCTGAAGCTGGTGCCGGAGGAGGCGGCGAGGCCCGCAGGCCTCGCCGCCTTCCACCTCACCGGCAAAGACCTCGGCATCGCCATCATTTCGCCCCGCAATGAAAGAGTCGGGCCTATCGTCAACAACCTAAAAAAAGAGGGGTACATTTCCACCCTGTATATCGCCTCTCCAAAAAGTCTCGCTCGCGCATGGGCGCGCTATGGTGAAGTTTCACAGAGCGCCGTGGCGGAAGCGGGCCTCATCGATATTTCTCCAGATTTTCTTGAAAAATTCATCGCGGAACAAAAAACAATAGCCGACACGCGCCGTCTCATACACGAAACCGTCTCGGGCGGCGGGGGTAAAGCCGTCTCAAAAATCCTTGAGCTAATTTTAGCGGGCGCGATCGCGATAGGGGCATCCGATATCCATATCGAACCTGAAGAAAAGTCCGTGAGACTTCGCATGCGTCTTGATGGAGTATTGCAGGATGTGAGCGCAGCAGAGCGGCGAATATACGACCTTATGCTTTCACGGCTCAAGCTCGTTTCGGGTCTTAAACTCAATGTCCGCGACCGTGCGCAGGATGGCCGCTTCACCATCCGAGTCGGCGACACAGATATCGAGATACGAACATCCGTCACCCCGGGAGGATACGGCGAGTCTATTGTCATGCGAGTCCTTAATCCGAAATCTATAGGCGTTCCCATGGAGGAACTCGGCATGGAGCCCTATTTCTTCGAAATTGTGAATAAAGAAATTGCCCGCCCGAACGGCATGATATTAGTGACTGGCCCGACTGGCTCGGGCAAAACGACGACACTATACGCGTTTCTGGCAAAGGTAAACGATCCCGAAATAAAAATTATCACGATAGAGGACCCTATCGAATATCACCTGAAAGGCGTGTCGCAGACTCAAGTCGAGCGACAGAAAGGGTACGATTTCCACGACGGCCTTCTCTCCGCGCTCCGCCACGACCCCGACATAATTATGGTCGGCGAGATACGCGACAAAGAGACGGCAACGACTGCCATCAACGCGGCGCTCACCGGCCACCTCGTATTTTCAACGTTGCACACCAACGACGCGGCCGGCGCTATACCGCGTCTCGTCGACCTCGGTGTTAATTACAAAATTTTGAGCTCCGCGCTTTCCATCGTGATAGCACAGCGTCTTGTGCGTAAGCTCTGCGATGACTGCAAACAAAAAGCTGTTCCCACAGAAAAAGAACGGGGGTTAATAGAGGCAACCATTGCTGTGATACAGCAAAAAAGACCTGAATATAAGCTGGATAGCGATACGCTATGGAAGGCAGGCGCCTGCGGCGCCTGTAATGAAACTGGCTTCCGCGGACGCATCGGCGTCTACGAAGCTCTCCTTGTAAACGAAGACGCGGAGCGCCTCATCACCGACAACCCAAGCTCCCACGAGCTTGCCGACTTGCTCGAAAAACAGGGCATGCTGACCATGAGCGAGGATGGTATACTGAAGGCGCTCGGCGGCGTAACAACTCTCGAGGAAGTATCTCGCGTTACGGAGTTTGCGGAAGATTACCCGCTGTAAACCTTCCAGTAGTTCTTTTAAGTATTGGAACCAAAAGCAAGCGAATATCAGAGAAAGACCCGAGTCCCGCCGCCTGCAAAGGACGGCAACAAAGGTACCCTCATCAAAAAGCCTGAGCGACTCGCGTGAACGAGTCTAATACTGGAAGGTTTACAAGAGGCAATGCGTACTGCGTAAGAACTCGACGACCGCGCATCGTCTGAATTTTCGATCGGGGAAAGTTTAGCATAAAAGAATATCCATGTCAACAAATGCCGACGCGGGACGCGAGACGGACATAACGCTCGCAAAGAGCGGACTTTTCCTAGACAGCGCCCTCCGTCCGGGCTCTTGGAATGAATACATTGGTCAAGAATCAGTAAAAAATAACCTCCGTATCCTTCTCGGTGCCGCTTCAGCTCGCGGACAATCGCCGGAGCATATTCTTTTTTACGGACCCCCGGGTCTTGGCAAAACAACCCTCGCGCATCTCGTAGCGCGCGAGACTGGAGCACAGATGAAAGTAACGAGTGGCCCAGCCATAGAACGGGTCGGAGACCTCGCCTCGATTTTGAGCAATCTCGCCGCTGGAGATGTGTTATTCATCGATGAGGTGCACCGTTTGAACAAAATGGTGGAGGAGGTTCTCTACCCCGCCATGGAATCTGGCACCCTGCACATTATAATCGGCAAGGGGCCCGGAGCGCGTACGATAGAACTGGAGCTTCAACCATTCACGCTCGTCGCCGCTACGACCCGCGTTGCGTTGCTCTCGTCTCCGTTGCGTTCGCGTTTTTCGGGCGGCGTGTTTCGTCTCAATTTCTATACTAATGATGAGATAGTCCAGATATTGAAGCGTTCGGCCGCAATACTCGGCATAGAAGTCAACAAACAGGCTTACCATGAGATTGCGACTCGAAGTCGCTTCACCCCGCGCATTGCAAACCACTTTTTGAAGCGCGTGCGAGATTATGCAGAGGTCAACAAAACGGGAATAACGGAAAAGTCTGCCCGAGATGCCCTCAATTTACTTGAGGTTGACGAATCGGGACTCTACCCTATCGACCGCGCCATTATAGAAACCATAATTGTAAACCATGGCGGAGGTCCTGTCGGGGTCGGCACAGTAGCAACTGCGCTTCAGGAAGAGCCTGCAACCATCGAGGAGGTAAGCGAGCCGTATCTTATACAGATAGGGCTCCTTGAACGCACGCCCCGCGGCCGAGTCGTAACGCGCCGCGGCTACGAGCATCTCGGATATGAATACCAGAAACTGCTCGACGCGTAATTCATACCAAGCACATGTCGGGACACAACAAATGGTCACAAATAAAAACGAGGAAGGCTGCTGTTGACTCACAAAAGAGCAAGGTGTTCATGATGCTTGCGCGAAAAATAACTCTTGAAGCAAAACGGTGCGGAGGCGATCTCCAGTCGCCCTCCCTCAAGGCGGCCATCGCAAAGGCGCGCAGCGAGAACATGCCAAACGACAACATAGAACGAGCGATAGCCCGCGGAGCAGGTTCAGATGCCGCCCTTCTCGAAGAGGTCCTGTATGAAGCATATGGGCCAGGAGGAGCGGCGCTCCTCATCGAGGGGATTACTGACAACAGAAACCGCACAAACCAAGAGATGCGGCACCTCCTCTCAAAACTCGGTTTTTCTCTTGCTGTTCCGGGCGCAGCCGCATGGGCATTTTCTAAAACCGATACTGGGTGGGTACCACGCGCCACGCTCTCGCTCTCTCCAGACGATTCCAGAACACTCGCAGAACTTATCTCGCGCATTGAGGAACACAATGATGTCAAAAAAGTCTACACAAATGGCGCGCACGGAGCTTCCACAGAAGCCGCGGCGGGTGCTCGGGATTGACCCGGGCTATGAACGTGTCGGCTTCGCGCTCGTCGAAAGCAGGGCTGGGCGCGAGACCGTTCTTGTCTCGGGCTGTTTGCGCACGAGCGCAACAACACACTTTCACGAGCGCCTGCGGGAAATTGGCGAGCATGTTACTCGTCTTGTGCGCGAGTACGCGCCGGATGCGATGGGCATTGAAACGCTTTTTATAAACACGAACCAAAAGACCGCGATGCGCGTGGCGGAAGCTCGCGGTGTTATCTTGTATGCCGCATGCTCAAACGGCCTGCGCGTGCTGGAGTACTCGCCGCTTGAGATAAAAGTGACAATTACGGGTTTTGGTCGGGCAGACAAAACGCAAATTGCCGCAATGATAGAACGGCTTGTCGTTTTTGAAAAACGCCCTCGACTCGATGACGAATATGACGCGATAGCCGTTGCGCTCACGACACTTGCGCGCGCGTAACCGCCATACTATCCACACCAAAACGCCGCCTGTCTTGCAAAAAACAGCAGGTTTGATACAAAAATGACATCTCCGGGGACGGGGGGTCGTGCATTACCAACTAGCGCACACAAGAGACTCATGTACGGTACAGAAGTGAGCCCTCTCATCGCACGCGACGAGGAAGAATTAGAGGAAGAAAATCCAGACGAAGACGAGGATGCGGATGTCGGCGATGTGGATGATTTTGACGATGACGAAGAGTAGTTAACGCCGCGGAAAATAAAACGGCGGAGGTCAGGCCTCCGCCGTTTTATTTTCCGCGGCGCCCTGTCGCGCTAAGGCGCGACCCTCACGAACCTATATTTTCCAATCTTCAAAATATCTCCGGACTTGGGCGCATACGCGACATCGGTTATTGTTTCCCCCGCGGCAGTATGCACGCCGCCCTGTTCTATTAGTCTGCGCCATTCGCCGCGCGAAGTGATTATCTTGGCGGCAACGAGCGCGTCTGCAAAATCTCCACCCTTGACGGCATGGACTTCGGTAATGTCGTCCGGTATTCCTCCTTTTTGAAACGCCTCTATAAAACTGTTGCGCGCGGCGCGGGCCGCCTCGCCGCCGTGATACAGCGCCACAATCTCACTCGCCAGACGCATTTTCGCATCTCGCGGATTTTCTCCCTCGTCCAGTGATTTCTTAATTTCCGCAATCTCCTCCTGTGACAAGAATGTGCACAAAGTAAAACCGTTGAGTATTAGCGAGTCGTCAAACCGCATCACTTTCCCGAACATCTCTTGCGGCGAGTCGGCAAGAGCGACCATGTTTCCTTCCGTCTTTCCCATCTTCTTGCCTGTTTCGTCCTCAAGCAGTTTGGTTGCGAGCACGATTTTCTCTTTGCCAGACATTTGTTTCAGAAGCGTGCGGCCCGCGAGCATATTAAAGGTCTGGTCTGTGCCGCCCACCTCTCCGTCCACGGCCATCGCTACCGAATCATAGCCCTGCATCAGGGGGTACAAAAATTCGTGCAGATAGATTGGGCGGCCTTCCTTCAGCCGCCGCTGGAACATGTCACGCTCGATCATCTGGCCAACTGTCATTTTTGAGGCGAGCAAAAGCACCTCTGCGAATGAAAGTTTTGAAAGCCACTCCGAATTGTAACGGAGTTCGGCGGGATTGTCGCCATCAAACGCAAGCAATGCGCCCGCCTGTTCTTTGTATGCCAGCGCATTGGCGAGCACCTCCTCCCGCGACAACGGCTTTCGAACATCGATTTTGTCCGGGTCGCCTATGGTCGCCGTAAAATCACCGACGAGCAATATTGCCTGGTGGCCGAGTCCCCGAAGCTCGGCTAGTTTTTTCAGCGCAATGGCGTGGCCCAAATGAAGCGAGGGGCCTGTCGGGTCAATGCCGAGATAGAAAGTCAGCCGCTCGCCGCTCGCCAGCCGCGCGGCGGCAAATTCTCTAGATGGATACACCGCCCCCACTCCGCGAGTTAAAGCTTCTTCGATGCGCCGCGCGTCAGTCTGTATCATATTGCATTACTGTAGCATAAAACTCGAAATCCTTGCTTTACCACGTCGCCTTGCTTCTGCCACAAACGCAACATGCTCTACGCGAGTTCATCGGAAAGATGTGTGTCTATAGAAAAGCCGAGCGGGACAACCCCGACTGTTTGATTATTTCTTTGAGCGTCCCTCTGGGTATGTCTTTATTGTGATATGACACCAGTGTGATGTTTCCACGGATTGGGTGGTAGTAGATATAGTGGCTACCTGTTGTGTGCTTGAGAACAAAACCGTTCTGGAGAAGTACTGCGATTATTTTCTTCGGCGTAAGGGCAGGGATTCTCGACATATCTGGCGTTTTTCAGTTATCTCTACATGGTCTGCTAGTACCGGTACTGTATCTGGTTCAGTGTCTGGGCCTAATTTCTCTCTCCGTGCGACATATAAGTATCCCTCAATCGCGTCGGTTGCCATGGCGCGCGCCTCGGCGAGGTCCTTACCATATGTGACACAGCCCGGGAGCGAAGGTACAATTACGGTGAAGCCCCCTTCGGGTTCCGGTTGGAGTACGATGTTGTAGCGGAGTTTTTCCATAAACTTAGTATACAACATCATACGGTAAACACAAAAGGCCCAACCGTCTGGGTTCGGACTTGGTGACCGTAACTCTCTCTGTTTTCGAATCCTTCTTCTGATATTGACAATCAAGCAACTTGTTGATAGGACTTTGGTGGGTGATCTTAATGTGGACATGGCGAGACTGGGTTGTTCGCTTTTTTGAGCGGGTACAGGAGATGACGATAGGACTGATTGCCTTATTGTGGGTTATCGTCATCGTCGCGCTGGTTACGAACGATATCGATATCCTGGCATGGTTCCGTCTTGTTTCCCGTTGATATAGGCCTGACATCACTTTTGCTTTTGAGTCGTTCCTGTGGGGGGCGAGACATTGCTCTCCCCCGGCCTTCGAACGCTTCAGGCTAATTGGCAAAAGCGCTGTCGGGCTTCTTTTTTTGAAAAAAAGCGGACGAAGAACGGGGGGTCTTTTTTCTTGTCGGCGAGTAATTTTTATGATAAACATAGACTATTATGTCAAGAATACGCGGCGGCCACAGGGGTCTGCGTCTTTTGTTTATGGCGCTTGTCTCGTTCCTCTTTTTTGGCGCAGGGGCGGCCATACTCTGGGCGGCGACACTCCCCATCCCTGATTTCAAGTCATTCGAGGAGCGCAAGGTTATTCAGTCAACGAAAATATACGACCGAACGGGCGAGGTTTTGCTTTTTGATGTACACGGTTCCATTCGACGCACCGTCATCCCTTTTTCCGAGATATCACGACATGTAAAAAATGCGACAGTTGCGATAGAAGATGCCGAATTCTATGAACATCGCGGCATAAAGCCAACCGCTATTATCCGAGCCCTCATCACCAATATCCTTACTGGCTCGCGGGCTGGGGGTTCGACCATTACCCAACAGGTTGTCAAAAATTCCTTGTTGACGAATGAAAAACTTCTCTCGCGAAAACTAAAAGAGGCCTTCCTTGCGCTACGCCTTGAAAAGACCCTATCGAAAGATGAGATTTTCGATATGTATTTGAATGAAATACCCTATGGCGGAAGTCTTTACGGAATACAAGAAGCGAGCCGCGCTTTCTTCGGCACGGATGCGAGGACGCTGTCGCTTGCGCAGGCGGCTTATCTCGCCGCATTGCCGAAGGCGCCGACATATTATTCCCCATATGGCCAGAACAAAGACAAGCTCGATGAGCGCCAGCGCATTGTGCTGGCGCGGATGGAGGAGCTTGGCTTCATCACAAATATAGAGCGGCGCGAAGCGCTTGCCGAAATTGTAACCTTCAGCCCCGAAGACAACCTGCACATAAAAGCCCCTCATTTTACGCTCTGGGTGCGCGACTATCTTGTGGGGCGGTATGGTGAAGACACCGTAAACCATCGAGGGCTCAAGGTACTCACTACGCTCGACTGGGAACTCCAGCAAAAAGCCGAGGAAATCGTTGCCCGTTACGGCGAGGAGAATGAAAAAAAGTTTAACGCCACGAATGCGGGAATGGTCGGCATTGACCCTAAAACGGGACAGGTTCTCGTGATGGTGGGTTCGCGCGACTATTTCGACACGAAGAGAGACGGTAATTTCAACATAACGCTTGCGCACCGCCAGCCAGGCTCGGCATTCAAGCCCTTCGTCTACGCAACCGCGTTCGAAAAGGGCTACACACCCGATACGGTCGTTTTTGATGTACAAACCCAATTTCAAACCACCTGTACAACCGACAATGCGCCAATTAACCCCGCCGACGACCCCGCAACATGTTATACTCCCGGGAATTACGACAATGTTTTTCGGGGACCCATAAAGCTCCGAGAAGCGCTCGCACAATCGGTAAACATTCCCGCCATCAAAACACTCTATCTCGCCGGTTTATCTGATTCTCTTGCGACAGCTCGGCGAATGGGTATTACCAGCCTCGCAGACCAGAACCGTTACGGACTGACGCTCGTTCTCGGAGGAGGAGAGGTTTCCCCGCTTGAAATAACAAGCGCTTACGGCGTCTTCGCGAACGATGGCATCCGCAATCCATACACCGCTATCCTCCGCGTTGAGACGGAAAATGGCGAGCGCCTCGAAGAATTCACGCCGAATCCGGAACGAGTACTTGATGAAGGCATCGCGCGCCAAATTAACGATATTCTCTCCGATGACGACGCGCGCTCGCCCGCGTTCGGCCACAATTCATTTTTGAATATTCCAGGAAAATCCGTTGCGGCAAAAACCGGTACGACTAACGATTATCGAGACGCGTGGATCGTCGGCTACTCGCCGACATTTGCTCTTGGCGCATGGGCGGGAAATAACGACAACACGCCCATGGAAAAGAAGGTGGCTGGCTTTGTGGTCGCTCCGATGTGGAACGAGTTTATGCGCGCCGCGCTTTCCAAACTCCCGCAAGAAGCGTTCAAACAAGTTCCGCGCACATTATCCGCAACGAAACCCGTCCTTCGCGGCGTATGGAGGGGTGGTCAAACATATTCAGTCGACCGAATTTCTGGAAAGTTGGCAACGGCATACACACCACCGGAACTCACAGAAGAGCGGGTTGTTCCGGCAGTGCATTCTATTCTCTACTGGGTAAACAAAAAGGACCCCGCTGGTGTGGCGCCGGCAAACCCCGCTGACGACCCGCAGTTCCTTCTTTGGGAAACACCAGTGCGAAAATGGGCACGCGAACAAGGAATCTCTGAATCGGGCGCTGAAACAATCCCGACCGAGAGCGACTCCGTGCATACCGCCGATGCCGCACCGAAGGTGAGCATCCAGACGCCGCGTTCAGGAGGTGCGCATTCGGTCAACGAACGCCTGTCAATCGCAACAAGCATACAAAGCAAAAACGCGATAAGCCGCGCAGACTTTTTCGTAGATGGTATATTTATCGGCTCTGCTACGAAGGCCCCGTTTGATATCGCTTTTCGAGCCTTCGATTACGGATTCGAGCCGGGCCAGAGCTATCTAACTGTTGCCGCATATGACAGCGCTCATAATCGCGGAGAAACGACAATCTCTATTGTCCTGCAGTAGCCGTAATGGGATGATTGTGCGCTATCTCCCCGCCCGATAAAGCGCAGTAATCTCCTCCGGAGTAATGGCTCGGTTATACACGCGTATGTCGTCAACATCTCCTGTATACCCCTTCACATTCACAGTTTGCCCGCGCCGTCCTATTTGCAAGACATTTGTGCCCGCATAATCAATCGCAGAGAGAGCCGCGTCTGTGTCGCTCAAAACACCGTCAACATAGAGCGTCATGTCTGTCGTGCCATTGCGCACCACGACTACATGCCGCCAATCCTTCATATTCGTGTTGAAGGTTACCGAATCGATAATTCCGCCAGTGTTTCCAATCATTGCGAATACGGTCTGAAGAGAGTTTATGCGAAGTTGCCAACCATAATATGCTTGTGTGTCGGAATTAGTGAAAACTGGTTCCCATGCGGCAATGCGATCGTTTCCATTTCTTACCCATGCGGAGACAGAAAAGGTTCCCAGCTCTAGCACGTTAGTCCCTGCGTCAATATAGCCGCCGCCATCGCCTGTGAAATCGAAGGCTTGTCCGTGCACACCAGCAACCGGAGTCGTAGATGTGCTCAAATTAACTGTTGTTCCATTATTCGCCCCTGCTCTGTCAAAAACAGTCTGGGTCCTCCAATTCACATCAGGCCCGTCAAATGTCCAATGGCCGACAAGAGAGCTTTGCGCTGATGCTGGGGATTTTGGAGTTACCGAGAGCTTCGCGCTTGAGCCAGCGCGATAGAGCGCCGTTATCTCATCCGCCGTCAGCGCGCGGTTGTAGATGCGGACGTCGTCGAGGGAGCCGAGAAAATAAAGCGGTGATGCAACAATCGCTCGTTTTCCAATCTGCACAGTTCCACTTCCTGTTGTGCAATAATCGCGCGCTCCTGACTGATCAACCTCTGTTGCGGAACTCAACGCACCATCAAGATATAAATCGAGCGATTCAGATGTTGTACGAGTATCATAAACTACGGTAAAATGATGCCAATTTTTATCATTTATCGACGTATTTGTCTTTTTCCAAAGTACTGCACTTGCTGTACAGTTTGTAAAAAAAGTGTTCAATTTGCTATCACCAAGGCCCCCGTCGACCTCAATTGCCCATTGAGTATCACCGGGTGAACTGGGCCCATATTTACCGATTATAACTTGTCGAGTCGCCGTTTGATCCCAACGAAACCATCCCGATACGCTGAATTGTTGCGATGAAAAATCATACTCGGAATCTTCATTCGTTTCCACATAGTCATCTACCCCATCAAACTTCAGCCCCTGCCCATGCACACCCGCAACTGGCGATGTCGAAGTGCTCATTGTCCCCTGCATCTGCCCATTATTAGTTCCCGCCTTATCGCTCACCACACCAGTTCTCCAATTCACATCCTGCCCGTCGAATGTCCAGTGGCCGACGAGAGACGACTGCGCGGATGCGGGGGATTTGGGGGTGGTTGAGAGCTTTGCGCTGGAGCCCGCCCTATACAGCGCCGTTATCTCATCCGCCGTCAGCGCGCGGTTGTAGATACGGACATCGTCGAGGGAGCCGTTTGTTAAAGGAGTTCCCGGCTCAGCTGTACCGCCATATA
>CAZPGN010000011.1:0-21121 GCA_964586635.1 uncultured Candidatus Saccharibacteria bacterium
TCCATGGCTTCCGGAGTTCCGACTCCTGCAAGGCCATAGGCGACAGCGCCCTTGTTTGCTCCTTCTTCAAGCAGGCGCTCCAGTTCGGAAATTATCTTTTCAACATCAATTTCTGGACGGAAAGACTCTTTGCCTTCCGCCCGTTTCATTTCCTCGGCCTCTTTCAATACTCCCTCCGCCTTCTTTTGAACGGAGGTTTTGTATTTATCCTGCTCGTATTCTTGATAGAGTTTGTATGCTTCGAATGGCATGGTATTACAAATCTTGGATATATTTTAAAGTAATTAGGGCACGATGTAAACAAGATAGATATTCAGGAATAGTTTGAATAAATTATCGCCATGATGATTGAATCGATACTACACCTCCTTATGATACATTGGGGAATGATAGTTGGAAACATGTAGCGTCTATATCTCTGCCTCGGGACGGTCGAGAAGGTCCGGCTGAATGCCCGGGCTTTCTTTTGTCATACGAAGGACATCTTTGTCAACCTTTCCTAATTCCTTGTATCCCGCATTGTAGTGATTTACCGTCGTTCGTAATGAACTTCCCATTTTTGCGTAGTAATCCTCGTATGCCTTTAGATGCCTGCCAAGCTCGCCGACACGCCCGACTATATCCTTTGCCGTTTCTTCTATTTGCATCGCGCGAAGTCCCTGCAAGACAGTTTGCAGATATGCAAGAAAAGATGTCGGCGAAACGATAATGACCTTGTATTTGCTCGCGGCGCGCTGGATAAGATTTTCAGAGTCCTCTCCTTTTAATGCGCCTATCTTGTTAATAAGAAGGTCATAATAAATAGCTTCGTGTGGAATGAACATAAAAGCAAAGTCCATAGTGTTGTTCTCGGGCTGTATATACTTTGCCGTTTCCGCGATACGATTCTTCAAGTCGGCGACGAAAAGTTTTTCGATACGCTCGCGCTCGGTCTCGTTTCGTTCATCCATGATCCGATTGTAATTTTCGAGACTAAACTTCGAATCGACGGGGATTATCTTGTCCTTGACAAATACTGCGGCATCAACGATCACGCCATCCGGCATCATATACTGCATTGCATAACTACCTGGAGGCAAAACATTCTTAAGAACCGTTTCCAAATAATACTCGCCCAGTATGCCGCGCTGTTTGGGATTCTTCAGAATGTCCTGCAAAGAGCGGAGCTGGTCGGCAAATGAGACAACCTGACGATTCGTCTCGTCAAGTTTTGTGAGCCGTTCAGTTACATCCCTAATTATTCTGGTCGATTTGTCGAGATGAGCATCGATACGCTGTGAAAAATCTCGCTGACCTTCAGAGAGTCGCTGGTCGAGCGTTCTGCGAATATCGGCGAGTTGGCTCTGCATAAGCAATAGTGGCTGGTCGAGCGTCCGCATATCATCGCGCCTTCGTCTACCGCGCATCCAAATAGAAGAAAACACGATAAGTGCGCCAAATAAAATAGTCGCTATGACTGCGTAGAATGAATTGCTCATGGTATCATGCCTCGTCTTTCTGGTATCGCCGGGTAATAGCGAACTTGGCGCCCTCGATACTGATGAGATTGATGATGCCGATACCAAGCACGAGGAGCATTCCCGTCGGGTCGAGTGCCTCGAGGTGAAGCATTGTCCGTAGCGGTGCAAACAGGAGCGCCGAGGCGAGCGCAAGAGAACTGGCGGCGAGCGCAAATACAAGATACCAATTCGAGAAAATGTTTAGTTTCCATATCGGCTTGTGGAGGTTCTTGATAGAGAATGTATAAAAAATGGAGTCGACCGCAAGGCCAGAAAAAATTATGGTGCGCACATATGCGATTTCAAATCCCATATAAATAAGCACTGCATAGAGAGCTACCAATAGTAGACCCGTCATGCTTGCAATAATCGCGATGAGAGTCTTTAGCTCGCGAGTCAGAATACTTCGCATCCGCCGAGACCTGGGGTCTCGAGTCATTATATCCGTCTCCGACGGCTCAAATGCAAAAGCGACTGTCATAAACCCCTCTTCAATAATATTCGTCCAAAGTATCTGTACTGGCAGGATGGGTAAAGGGCCTCCAAGCGCGAGCGCACCGCCAACCACGATTATTTCACCAAATGCAGTCGAGAGCAGATACGCAAGTATTTTTTTAAGGTTATCGATGATGCGCCTTCCTTCCTCTATCGCACTCACGATAATCGAGAAGGAGTCATTGATTAGGACGATATCAGATGCCTCCTTAGCCACTTCGGTGCCGCTACCTAGCGCAATGCCTATATTTGCGCTTTCAAGAGCGGGCGCGTCATTTATTCCGTCACCTGTCATTGCAACAACTTCTCCCTGTTTCTTCAATATTTCAAGAAGTTCGAGCTTCTGGTCGGGAAGCATGCGCGCGAACACGCGCACCCTGCTTGCCATGTCGCGCTTATCCGCGGAGTTCATTTTTGCGAATGCATCCCCGGTCACCACAGCAGAACTCCCGACAAGTATACCGACATCCTCGGCGATGCGGCGCGCTGTTGCGACATAGTCGCCAGTCGCCATGATGACACGAGCTCCCGCAGATTGCGCGGCACGGATTGCTTCCTTCGCATCAGCACGGAGTGGATCGCTTAATGCAATATATGCTCCGAAGACTAGATTAGTAAGCAGTAATTGTTCGCTCGGCAGATGTGTATCGTCAATAATTCGGTACGCAACAGCTACAAACCGCGTGCCCTGCCGTGCCTCGTTTTCGTGCATAGTTTCGAGCTCCTTACGCATGGTTGATGAAAGACGGACAATTCTTCCTTCGCTATGCGCTCGCGTAGAATGCTCAAGAAGCAGTTCTGGCGCACCAGTCACAATAACTATATGCCGCCCCGTCTTCAGCGAGCATACAATAGCCGCCACGCGCCGCGTCGAGGTAAAGGGGCGAGATTGTCCGCACGAAAATCGATCAATGAGCGCTGTTTTGTCAAATCCTGATTCTATTCCCGCCAGCACGATTGCACGTTCGACCGGCCTGCCTTCGACACGCCATAGCGCATTGCCTTCGGGGCCTTTCTTCATTTCGACATACGCGTCAGATGCAAGCACGGCATATTGAAGCATTTCCTGCTGGTCACTTACGGAATTTGAGGCGGCAACAATGTCTGTGACGCGCATATCTCCATGCGTAAGTGTGCCGGTTTTATCGGTTACTATAGTCGTCGTACCACCGAGAGTTTCTGCGGCAACAAGATTCTTAACAAGACCGCCGCGCAGTAGAATATGTTCGAGACCGATTGCAAGCACCACAGTAACCGCAATCGGAAGCCCTGACGGGATGGCGGCAACCGCAACAGAGATCGATATGAGGAGCATGTCGCCGAACGACTGGCCTCGCACAAGACCAACGACAAAAATGAGCGCAACAAGCACAGCAACAGCAACAGAGAGAAATCGGGCGAGCTGTTTGATGCTCTTTTGAAACGGTGTGTCTTCTGGTATGCCATCATGAAGATTCACAGCGATGCGTCCTATTTCTGTCGTATTGCCAATGCGCACCACAACTCCCATTCCAAATCCAACAGAGACAAGCGTTCCCATAAATGCCATGTTCGTCTGTTCAGTGATGCGGGCGTCACTGCGCACACCATCGGGCCGTTTGCTGACGGCAAGCCACTCGCCCGTAAGGGCCGATTCGTTAATCGCAAGCTCGTTTACTGACAGAAGTCGAATATCGGCTGGGACATACCCTCCAGCTGATAAGAGCACGATATCCCCTGGAACAATTTCCTCTGTCCTGATTTTTCCACGAAGACCGTCACGAATTACGGTTGCAAAACGCTCCTGCGATTGCTGGAGCTTGATGAACGCCCTGCCTGCCCTTCCCTCTTGATATAAACCTATGCCCGCATTGATCGCTATTACAAAAAAAATAATCGCACTATCCGCAAACTGCCCCAGTGCGAGCATCGCAGCGCCTGCGAATAACAGGATATACACGAGCGGGTTTCGAAACTGCCTCGCAAGGAGCGAGAGGAAGGTTTCTCGCTCCTTGCGCGTGAAGCTATTTGCGCCGAAACGAGTCGTGCGAGCGTGCGCCTCATCGGTTGAAATACCTTCCTTGAGGTCGGTGTTCAGGCGGTCCCTGATCTCCGCCTCCCTCAACGCATGCCATGGCACGCTTCCAATCGTATCGTCCATTTGTATATTGTACCACGACGGTCACATTATGGACTTCTGTGGAAGGATTGGTATAATTTTTACGCTCCACATGGCCTCATCGTCTAGCCCGGTCCAGGACGGCGCCCTCTCACGGCGTAAACAGGGGTTCAAATCCCCTTGAGGTCACCACAATCGGAACAGCCGAATTTTCGGGCGGGTTTTCTTTGGTGGGGGGGCAAAGAAAACCAGTGCGAAAATCCGTCCAATCTTTTGGATGTTCCGATGGTGGTGAGAGTATACCGCGCCGCTAGAACCTATTTCCAGTCGCAGAGCGACTGATTCGCCCGCTCCGCGTGCGTGGTGGCTTTAGACCAATGCGTACGCTCGGATTGCGTGGTGACTCGCACAATCCGACCAACGCCTAGCGGACTCGGCGCTCCGCCCTCGCCCCGTTCCGCCTTTCCATGCTTTTTCTTTTTCGCGGGGGGATTCTTTTTGAAATTGAATGGGCGGAAACGGGGCTCGGTCGGTTTGTTTTATTGAACAAACTTCGCTATACTTTCGATATGTCCGGTCCGGCAAAGAAACTTGGTGAAAATCTACGCAAAATCCGTCTTGCCAAAGGCATGACGCAAGGTGATTTGTGCGAGAAAATCGGCGCTGATGTCTCGTATATAAGCAATGTCGAGAATGGAAACAAAAACCCGACGCTCTCGACCATTGAGCGCATTGCAGATGCGCTCGGCGTGTCTGTTGATAAACTTTTGAAATAATTATGGATTTATTTGGTATCAAACAGGTTGAAAAAAGAATCCTGGAGATAAAACAAATTCTAGGTGATGAAGGACGCCGAAAAGATATGGCCCGCGGTGTCGCAATGCCCACTTTTGAAGGACGATTAAAAAATGCAAATAGGCCACTATCAGCTGAGCTAGAGGAACTTGAAACTAAAAGAAAGTTTGCTCATGATAATCGGAATCTTTTTGTGAACGTACTGACGATTGCTGTTGCGCTCTTTGTAGCTTTTTTTGTACCATCTTGGGAGATATCTCTTCAAGAAAAACATCGAGAAAAAGCAGATATACAATCTCTTTATCAGTCAATTATTGCGAATGAAGATATTTTTATTAGCAACTTCAATACCATCAAGTACGCCCAGAATAACGGCTTACCCGTGAGCACTCCAGAATTTCATATTGAATTTCCTGTTACCGAGGGCGTGCATAAAAAGCTCCAACGCGGACTTGGTATTGATCAGTACAGATTTTTACTTTACTTCCTGAATCAAACAGAATTATTGAATCAACAAATTAAGGTTGTGCGAGGCGCCATGGCTGAATCTAGTCCATTATCGGCTCACGATATGAGAGTTAGGTCTTTCTACACTACGATGGAATCCCTAGAGAATGGAGACTGGGAAACCGCAAAGTTCAATTACATCCACGACACTTCTTGTATTTTGTATATGTTCCAAAAAACTTTCCCTTCAATCGAAATCAATGAACGAGAAAGTACCATATCTTGTTCTACGGAATCACTTAATCGCCTTTTCTATCATTTTGGATTTATCCGTGCCGAAATTCCAGATTGGCTTGTACCAGAATTGAAAGCGGCGCTGAACGAACGCGAATCAGGCCTTGGCGATCGCCTGATCCAGTAATACAAATTTTAATATGACCGAAAAAGATTTACAAAAAGAAATAGCGGACTTGAAGGCTCAAGTCAAGAAACTCAAGAAAAGCAATCTCGGGCTTGTTTTTGAGGACAAAGCGGAAGACGTTGTTGAACAATCAAAGACAAAAGTGCCGGTTTTGAAAGAGGTCAAAAAGAATCACCTTGCTTTGGATGAAAAATATCCGAATAATTTGATGATTGAGGGAGATAATTATCTTGCGCTTTCAGTTTTGAACTACACGCACAAAAAGAACATTGACCTTATCTATATTGATCCGCCGTACAATACTGGTGCAAAAAACTGGAAATATAACAATGACTATGTAGACAAGGACGACGAATATCGACACAGTAAGTGGCTCTCGTTTATGCGTCATCGCCTCAATCTTGCAAAAGAACTTTTGAAAGACGATGGCGTGTTGATTTGCGCGATTGACGAAAACGAGCAGGCGCATCTTGGCGTCTTGATTGAGCAGATATTTCCTGCACGCGAGCAACATACTATCACTATTGTTCATAATCCTCGTGGCGTGCAAGGAACAAATTTTTCATATACACACGAATATGCAATCTTCGTCATTCCAAAAGATATAAAAACTATAGGAGATCGAGTGATTGAAGATGGCGAAGTAAGTTGGAGAGGACTAAGAGACAACGGCGGTGAGTCATTGCGAACTGATGCAAGAAACTGTTTTTACCCAATCATCGTAAAGAATGGTGAGGTTGTTGGTTTTGGAGAAGTTGTGCCTAATGACATACACCCACAACGAGAAGAAGAAAAGAAAGACGGTACTTATATTTATCCGATAGACAACGATGGTGTTGAGCGAAAGTGGCGTTATGCACGTCAGAGCGTAGAAAGAGTCAAGCATCTTTTACGAGTAGTGGATGGTAGAAGTGCAA
This sequence comes from uncultured Candidatus Saccharibacteria bacterium, assembly GCA_964586635.1. Taxonomy (GTDB): domain Bacteria; phylum Patescibacteriota; class Minisyncoccia; order Phycocordibacterales; family CAZPGN01; genus CAZPGN01. Next base: position 6,673 of record CAZPGN010000011.1, read on the forward strand.
AAGAGATTCAAATCGGAAAAGATTTTGGTAAATATCGCACCGTTTGGATTGATAAAAAATATGATGCCAACGAATACGGAGCGAAGCTTCTTCGGGAGCTTGTACCAGATTCCGGTTTCAGCTACCCAAAATCACTCCACACAGTTTACGACTGTCTCTATGCGGTTATTGGAGATCGCCCAAATGCTATCGTTCTCGACTTTTTCGCTGGCTCTGGCACGACCGGACAAGCTGTACTCGAAATGAATAAAATTGATGGTGGAAATCGCAAATTTATTCTCTCAACAAACAACGAAGACAACAACGGCAATGGTGACGGGGGCATTGCTGAAACTGTTTGCTACCCGCGCATCAAGGCGGTTATTAAAGGATACAAAAACAAGAAAGGTGAAAAGGTGGACGGAATATCGGGCAATCTTGCGTACTATCAAACAGACCTCGTGGACATCGATCAAATCAAGAAAGTGTCTGACGATGCAAAGGTTCGCATTACCTACCAAGCTGGAGAAATGATTGCCGTGCGCGAAGATACGCTCAACGAAGTTGAGGAAAATGAATGGTGGCAGATTTTTGAAGGCAAAGGAAAAGTAACGGCGATATACTTTAAGGAAGACAAGGCAAAACTTGCCGAGTTGATAGTAAAACTGGAAAAGAAAAACCTGCCTGTCGCGCTGTATATTTTCAGTTGGGGCAAGAACGAATACAAGGGCGAGTATTCATCTCCCAATATCCGGGTCGAGGATATTCCCGAGCCGATTATTGAGGTGTACAAGGAGCTCAATCGCCTATAAAACTATGTTTGCATTAAAACCATTTCAAGAAATCGCAGTATCAAGTCTCAAAAATGAGTTTCTTTCGCTGTGGAAAGAGCAGAAGCATAATATTCACCTCGTTTTCAAATCACCCACTGGCTCGGGTAAGACGATTATGCTCGCGCAATTTTTGCGCGACATCGTGAGCGACCCGCGCTTTGAAGGCAATGATGTAGCATTTGTGTGGTTTTCATTTAGCGAGGAATCGTATCAGCAGAGCAAGAAGAAACTTTTTGACTACTACGGCGGTGCAAGCGAATTGAATCTTATCGATCTCAATGATCTTTCGCGTGAGCGACTTCGCCAAAACGACGTCTTTTTCATAAACTGGCAGAAGATCAAAGGACGAAGCAAGGAAAGCCGTAAATTGCGCCGCGATAACGAACAGGGGCTAACTTTCGATAACTTCATCAACGAAACGCACGATGTCGGGCGCAAAATCGTCGTGATTATTGACGAGGAGCATATCGGAGCGGATACAGACCTTGCTCTTGAGGTGATAGACGGGCTTATCAAGCCGAAAATAACAATCCGCGTATCGGCAACGCCGAAATATATCCCCACGCGTGCTGATACTGCCGGATATGTTGAAGTGAGTCGTGATGCGGTGGTAAAGGAGGGGCTTATTAAGGAGAAAATCATTTTTCAAACGGAGGAGGATTTGGAGCAAAAGTCACTCAAGAAACTCGATCAAGACGACATGCTTTTGGAGCTTGCTTTCAACAAGCGACAGGAGCTTGCGAAGTTGTACAAAGATATTGATGCGAATGTAAACCCACTTGTGCTTATTCAGCTTCCAAACGACGACCAAGCGACAAAGGAGACGAGTGGTACGACCAAACAGCAAATTGTTTTAGACTTTCTCAAACGCAAGGGAATAAAAAACGACGAGATTGCAGTGTGGCTTTCGCAAGAAAAGGAAAATCTTGAGGATTTGGAAAAGCATAACTCCTCAGTGTCTTTTCTCTTATTCAAACAAGCCGCGGCGACCGGCTGGGATTGCCCGCGTGCGGGAGTGCTCGTGATGTTTCGCGAGATAAAGAATCCGACTTTCGCTATTCAAACTGTCGGACGCATTTTGCGTATGCCGTTTGCAATACACTTTGCTCATCCCGAACTAAACATCGGTTATCTCTATACAAACTACAAGCGAAACGAGGTGCTTGCAGAATACGCAAAGAATAAAACCGAAAATCGTCCGGCGATTAACGGAAGCTATCGCAAGAAGAATGTAAAACAGATCAAATTGGAATCGGTCTTTATGACCCGTGCGGACTACAACGATCTTGGCGATTCATTCCAAACGACTTTCAAGCAAGTGGCCGATAAAAAGCTCGATGTAAAGAAAATGGATTTGAAGCCAAAAGTTACGAACGGCTTGATTGTCGGCGTTGAAATTGACGACTACGACAATTTCACCAAAGAGCTATTTGAGGAAGGTGGAAGTTATGACGAAGAAATGTCGCGCCATGACCTTGAGCGACTGTATAACCTGATCTGCTTCAAGAAAATTGCAACGCAAACGGACGAGAATAAAAAGTTTGCACCTGAACGTTCGTGGGGAAAGCTGAAAACTGCACTCAACATTTATCTGATGGAGAAACTCAAGATATCCCGTGCAGAAGCGTACAAAATCGTCGTGCATGATTTGGTAAGCTCGGCGAGCGAACTCTCGCCGATTATCGGCGATGCCCTGCTTGCGTACCGACCTATTCGTGAGCAGGAAATAAACAAAAAGGCGGCTCGCCTGAAACGTGTCGAGCATATAGAAATGCCTCGTGAAGCCCTGTTCTTTACCGATCTGTACGAAAAACTTCCGGTCAAGAAATCGGCAATGGAGCCGTTCTGGATTGAGAAGGGAATGTTTGGCGGTGTGAACGAAAAGGCGTTTATTGAATTTCTTGAATCACCGAAGAATAAGAGCGTTGTGTGGTGGCACAAAAACGGCGACTCCGGAAGCGAGCATTTTTCTATCTCTTATTACAATCCCGACGAGAATCGAGAAAAACTTTTCTATCCCGACTGGATCATCCAAACGAAAGATAGGATATATATCGTGGACACAAAAGCGGGTATCACCGCCGAAAGCAACGACACGCGATACAAGGCGGAAGCCTTGCAAGCGTGGCTAAAAAGTATGAAAAACTTTGACGGCGGTATTGTTGTACAAGACGGGCCGAACGGCTGGAAAATAAATCGCAAGGCGAAATATAGTTATGATTACTCAATGAAAGGATGGGATAAACTGGAATTAATATGAAAAAACACGAAGAAATAGTTGTATCAGCATTTGTGAGTGCAGTCCTCCTGCAGGGTGCTGTAGATCAATTACTGCCAGATACTTCGGATATTGAACACCCGAGCAATTTTGCTGGCTCTTACGAAGTCCGAGGCATAAGTAGCACAATGGCTACATTCCCAATTCTTCCAGACTTCTTGGGCTAAGGGAGTCCCGCCCGCGATTCCTTCTGCCCCCTTCGCGGGCGGGATGTGCGCGCGCATGGGTGGGATGGGGCAAGCGCATACGGCAGCGCCTCGGGCATTTCCGCTAGGGCGTCAGGGCTACGGATGAGCGCCGCCGTTCTATTGCAATGCAAAAGTTTAGTAGCGGAAGCGACACCACGAAAGAACTATTGGAAACGTGGAGGGGGGTTGTGCGAGGGCGGACTCCGAAGGCAACAACGCACGCAAACCACTATCCGCAATAAAGCACTGAATACTCTAGCGAACCACTGCGAGGAGGAGCCCGAAGCTGGGGGGAGGATTCCTTTCTCCCCCCAAATGGAGCGGTGCCCGAAGCCAGAGAGCCCGCAGGCGATACTGGCGAGGAAAAGCACCACCGCACCTAGGCATCTAGGAGCGAGTAGCCCTAGCGGAAATGCCCGAGGCGGATGCCGAAGGTGACACCCCGTGCCCTGACGCACCACTAGCGAGAAAATAGATACGAGGCACCATAGCATTTTCATTTGGGAGCCGCCGCTTCGCCCTTCAAAGGCGAAGCCCGACCGAGCCCCGTTTCCGCCCATTCAATTTCAAAAAGAATCCCCCCGCGAAAAAGAAAAAGCATGGAAAGGCGGAACGGGGCGAGGGCGGAGCGCCGAGTCCGCTAGGCGTTGGTCGGATTGTGCGAGTCACCACGCAATCCGAGCGTACGCATTGGTCTAAAGCCACCACGCACGCGGAGCGTGCGATTAGTCAGAGTTTTGTTGGAAAAAGGTTCGTGCAAAGGATATGATTAGATCATAAAGAGAAACATTATAATGTGTAATTTGGAATCTTAACGTATGAATCGGCAATAGATACCGCTTGAGATGGCGCGGGAGGAACTTTCTTCTTTAATACGAAGCTCGCCATATTCGCCATGCGGCTGTATTCCAAAGATGCCCTCCACAAGCTGTGCGAACGAGAGTGGAGAATATCCTGATGCATAGCCATTTAAGAGTAAAAACGAGCCAGCTTCGTGCTTCTGCAGGCCGCGAAGCACTTCCATCAACATGGAGAGCGACTCCTCAATGTGCCAAACTTCCCCTTTCGGACCTCGACCAAATGCGGGCGGGTCGAGAACGATACCGTCATATTTTACTCCACGGCGGAGTTCGCGACGGGTGAATTTAAGGGCGTCATCGAGAATATAACGAGTAGAATCTTCAGATATTTTTGAAAGCTCCGCATTTTCTTTCGCCCATGCGATGCTTTGCCTTGAGGCATCTAGATGTGTTACGCGCGCACCATGCGCTGTCGCTACCATAGAGGATACTCCGGTGTATGCAAATAAATTCAAAATTGCTGGCTCGCGTAAAGCGCCAACACGCTCTGCAAGCCATTCCCAATTCCGCGCCTGTTCTGGAAAAATACCAGTATGTTTGAATGATGTGGTTTTGATATTAAAACGATATGAGCCCCAGGACATCTCCCATGATTCCGGAATATTGCTATAAGTAACCCATGACCCTTTGCCGTCCTTCCACGCAAACTCCGCGTGAGCAGTTTTCCACAATTCAACATTGTTTGGCTTCCAGAGTGCTTGCGTGTCAGGGCGAATGAGTATGTACTCGCCGTAGCGCTCCAGCTTTCGATGGTTGCCAGAATCCAGCAATGAGTAGTCTTCCCAGTAAGTTGTCATCAAATCTCGATGTTCCATAGTGTCATATGCGTAGCGCTTCGGGATGCTGAGTGCTCCATTCATACATTACGATCGCGGCTGAAACTGCCGCATTCAACGATTCGGTCCGCGCATTCATCGGGATGCGGAGACGCGAATCCGCTCGCTCGACGACTTTTGCGGAAATACCCGCTGACTCGTTGCCGATAACGAAGACGCTCGGAGCCGAGAAATCTTCCTTCGAAACCAGAAGTTCCCCATCCATCGTAAGCGCATATATTTTGAATCCAGCTTTTTGCAATTCGATGACGGCGGTTGTCGCGCCGCCGATCGATACGAGTGGGACCCGAAATGCCATACCAGCGGAAACTTTTATCACCGCACCGGTGAGCGGCGCCTGCCTGCGCTCGGGAATAAGAACCGCCGAAATACCGAAGGCCGCGGCGGAACGAATAACGGCTCCAACATTATGCGGATCTTCGAGGCCGTCAAGCAAAAGAAGCGCTGTCCCGCCGGACAAGGGGGTAGTGGAAATAAAATCGCTAAATGGGTGCATTAATTTCTCTGGGGATATAGATGCGATGATTCCTTGATGCGTCGCAGATTCGCCAACCGTCTTCCCTATTTCTCTCGCACGCACTCGAGAAATCGCAATTCCAGCTTTTTGGATTGAACGAGAAAGCTCCTGATCGACTGCGCTGTCGTCTGATAGAAAAATCTTTTTTATTGTGTGCGGGGCATGCGCAGCGGCTTCTAACACTGCGTGTTTTCCGTATATATAAATCGTGTCGCGCTTCATTGCGTCTTCACATCATTACACTAGTTCTTCTTCGAGCGCCAGTAGTCATCTTGGCGCACCAACAATTCATTCCGTCTCGAGGGTTCTTTCATCACTTCTGCGACGACCCGTTCCATGCGCATACTCTGCGAGCCCTTGACAAGAGCCACATCCCCTTCACGCAACAACTCTTGAAGCGCAAACCCAGCCTCCTCCGAACGATCGAAGTGGGCTAGCGATGATTCCTTCATTCCTGCTCGTAGCGCACCCTCAAGAATGAATTTAGAACGAACACCGACAGCAAGCAGTATATCGGCTACATGCGCAACCTGCGCTCCAGCCTCTTCATGTGCCACTATCGTGAATCTCCCAAGTTCGAGCATATCACCGAGTACGGCAATTTTCCTCCCAGTTGTTTTGATTTTACCAAGTTGGAACAGCGCGAGCTGAAGCGCGGCGGGAGATGAATTGTATGAGTCATCAATAATTAGTGATTGCTTAATGCCCGAGATGGGACGCAGTCGTCCCGAAGGATTTGAGAACGCTGTGAGCGCTGCCGCCGCTTGAGGACCAGGGACGCCGGCGATATTTGCTACCGCATACGCCGCAATGGCGGCATAAGCTAACTGTTTGCCTCCCATTCCTACAAGTGATATACGCCCATTGACGGCATCCGCAATCGCCTCGAAGGAAATGCCGCTCTCATACTCAATACCGTGATCAATACGAGTCGTTTCGGAATGCTCGTCTGCGATGCGAAAATCAGATTGGTCGCTATATCCATAGGTGTATGTTCTATGTCCACGGCGACTTTGGATCGTGGCAAGCGAAGCATCATCCGCATTCTTGAGAAACACGCCTCCCTCACGCAGACAGTCCAGGATAAGACCCTTCTCCGCTCGAAGTTTTTCTGGCGACCCAAAGAACTCAACATGCACCGGAGAGGTCCCGACATATGTCAACACTGCAATATCAAGCGGAAGCCATCTAGCGATCTGTCGCATATCGCCCGGCGCATCTATCCCGATCTCGATCACGAGCCATTCTGGATAGCTTCCCCGAAAGAGCAATACGCCAATGCCTTCAAGTATGTTTTTCAACCACAGGAGCGGATTCGTCCATCCAGTCTTACAGCCAAGTATCGTGAGTGGAATACCCACCTCCGTATTGTATGTTTTTGGGCTTTTACCAACCGTGTATCGCGCCGACAGCGCGAGCGCAATGGCGTCTTTTGTGGATGTTTTACCGACACTACCTGTCACGCCCACGATACGAGGGCGATATTTCTTGAGAATGAAAACCGCCTCTATGCGGAGTATCTCAACGAGTATTCGCTTAACAAAACTTCGTATCATGATGGAAATGTTGGCTTTCTATCCGGCGGAATGTGATAGTAATTTAGCAGAAATTTGGCAATTCTCATAAAGTGACTCGTGAGGGTTTGAGATGCATAATTCGCTCCCCTTGGATTTTCTGCATAGAGAAACACAAGAAATCGCGGCTCATAAGCAGGAAAATATCCAAAGAATGAGTGAAGAAATCTATCCTCGTAATATCCACCGCCCTGCTTCGCTATCTGTGCGGTACCCGTCTTCGCGGCTATGCTGTAATCTTCCATGCTTGCCGCGCCGTCAAGAAGCGCTTCGTCAACTACTTTCACAAGCATCTCGGTTACGATTTCCGCAGTCTCCTTGCCGACGGGTTGACCAACTACCGCGGGTTCAAAAAGTTTCTCATCTCCGTTCTCGTACAATATTCGCTCAACTATCTGCGGCCGCATAAGCGAGCCTCCGCTCGCAAATACCGCGAGTGCGCGGGCGAGCGATAGCGGGGTCATTGCTATACCCTGTCCAAAGCTCGCCGTAGCGTGTTCAACGAGGCGTGTGCTCTGCAAATTGTCGACAAGGCCAGAGACTTCGCCTGGTAGTTGCACGCCTGTCTTCTCGCCGAAGCCGTAGCGTGTGAAGTATTCTCGAAAAGTATCTATGCCCATTTTCTCGGCGATAAATACCGTGCCGGTATTCAGGGACCGATTAAGTATGTCTTGCATTGTGACAGTACCCCGACCCTTACCATCGTAGTTAGATATTTTCCGTCCATTCAGCTCCAGCGACCCATTATCGAAATATGTCGTCTCGGGCTCTATCGCTCCCGAATCAATTCCAGCGCCTATAGTGAGAGGCTTTACGACCGAGCCCATTTCATACACGCGTTCAGTGAGAGGATTCAAAAATACACTCGGATCCTTTTCCTCGCCATACCGTCGAGGATCAAAATCCGGAAGGGCCGCCATAGCGCGTATCTTTCCCGTCTTAGGCTCAAGAACGATGCCGCCGATGCTGTCGGCCTTCCACAGCTCACGAAACGCATCAAGCTCATCTACAAGGAAGGCCTGTACCGATGGTTCGATCGTAAGTATTACATCTCCGTGGCGCTGGCGATCTCCGGCGAATATAATAGAACCTACATTTGCGAAAACTTCGGCAAAGAAATTCACATAGAGTCCGGCATCGGCTCTATCTAGCGTGTCATTGAACGACTGCTCGATGCCGTATCGCCCAGTAAAGCCATCGCCGCTCTCGGTTGTTTTCCCCACAAAGCCAAGAACATGCGACCCAAGCCGACCTGCTGGGTATGTGCGTTTCTGTCTCCGATATATCGATATGGAATCTAGTTCGAGTTCGTCAATCCTTCGCGCGATATCTGCGTCTGTGAATACCGCAAGCTCTTCATACGGGTCATGTGTACGCGATAACTTCCCATCAAAATCGCCCCTATCAAGCGGAAGAACACCTGAAAGCTCCTCGAACAGATTTTCCGATCTTCCTGCGGTTTGTGGATTAACAGCAAGAATATATTCCGTTTCTAGAGAAGCCGCGGAGACAAGCCGATTATCTCTGTCTTGAAAATAAATGATGCCACGGGAAGAACCACTGCTAGTCGGTATTGCGTACTGTCGATCAGCGAACGCGGCGAAATCATCTCCCTGCACAATTTGCAATTGAAAAAGCCGCCCTATCGCGATGGCGGCGGCAATGACCGAGAGCACAGAAATTATTATGATGCGACGGCTATATTCCATGGTCTGCGAACGAAAGCCCAAGCGATCGTGCGCCTCGCGTGACGAAATTTTGGCGGCGCACTTCGTACAGTCCTCGGCTCGTTGCAGAATCCAGTGTAAGCTCCCGCGCACGAAATGAATACTGCGCGTCCAGTTCCGCAATTCTCGCAACTAGGCCTGCCGACTCCTTATTGGCACGGGATCGCTCAATAACGGCAAGCGATGTGTTGGATACAAAATATATATAGAGCGAGATTAATAATATGCAGACTGCGCCCGCGGACCACAACATGCCGAGTGAGAGCAACTCCGAATCAGTATTGTTCCGCATAGCGTATTGTTTTTCTATACTCATATGTCAATCTTCTCGCACACACGAAGCTTTGCGCTTCGAGACCTGGGATTCCTGGCGATTTCCTCTGCCATCGGGACAATCGGTTTCTTCGTAATACGAACTGCCTCGCCAGCAATTTCCCGCTCCTTAAAAAACTGCTTTACGATCCTGTCCTCGATACTATGAAAACTTATGACAGACATTCTTCCATGAGGCCGCAGGACGCTCCAGCCCTTTGATAGACCGCTCTGCAGCGCTCCAAGCTCATCGTTAACCGCCATCCGAATTGCCTGAAAAGTTCTCGTCGCAGGGTGAATGCGGCCATGTCGATGTGCATGCGGCACTGCCTGCCATACAATCACGCCGAGATCATCAGAATACTCGATTGCATGCGCCTCACGAGCCCGAACGATGGCGCTCGCAATGCGATTGGCATACTTTTCTTCACCAAAACCTCGGAGAATATCGGCAATATGCTCCTCACTCCAGCGATTTACAACATCTAATGCCGTCGTCGCCTCTGCGGAAGCGTCAGCGGCAAATGTCATCCGGAGGGGCTCGTGCGCGCGAAAACTAAAACCGCGCGCCGAACCCTCTAGCTGATTTGAGCGCACACCGAGATCAAATATGATCCCATCTATCTCGGAAATACCAACCTCTGAAAGAAGTTCTGTAAGATCTCGGAAGTTGCCAAGCACGGGGATGAGCTCACAGCCACCCTGACCCGCAAACTCCGCGGCACGCAGAAGTGTTGTGCGGTCGGCATCTATTCCAATGAGCCGACCCGCACCGCCGAGGCGTTCGCAGATCAAGCGGCTATGGCCTCCCGCACCGAGCGTCGCGTCCACTACTACCTTGCCTCGGCGTACGTTCAAACCATCAACTGCTTCATGTAAAAGAACGCTTTCATGCATCGCGTTATCTCATTCCGATATCTCCAAGCTTTTCCGCCAATTCGTCCGCATGCTTTTGCGCTTCTCCTGTTGTCATCTGCCACCGTTCTATCGACCATACCTCTATCCTGCTGTGCATACCCGCGATGACGACGAACTCGCCCAGCTCCGCGAATTGCCGCAGGTATTCGGGAACAAGTATCCTACCCGCCGCATCGATCTCCACCAATGATCCACCCGCGAGCATGAAGCGGTTCAAGTTTCGGTTATCGCGAACACCAAGCGGAAGATTTGCCAAGCCCTCGGCAAATTTATTCCAGCGCTCCTCTGTGTAGATGAACAAACAGCCGTCAAAACCTCTCGTGATGACAACCTGCTTACCAAGTTCCTTCCGAAATTTGGCAGGAACCGCCAGTCGGTTCTTTTCGTCCAGCGAATGTCGGAATTCCCCGATAAGCATAAGTGCCCCACTTCTCCCCACTACGGTGATATTATACCCCACTAGTCCACACGCTGAATGGAAGCAAAACCCTAATAATCTGTGGATAAGTATTCTGAATAATCCTGTTCGACAAAAACCCCTATAATGTCTCGCATTATAGGGGCTCACGCCCTGAAAACAACTATTATTAAAAGGCTAAATTACGGCTTGGGCTTTAGCAGTGGAAATATCTGCGCTTCACGAATTGACACATTGGAAAGAAAAGAGAAAAGCCGTTCACTAAAACCGAAGCCACATGTAGGCGGCATGCCGTATTCAAGCGCCTCGACGAAATCGCGGTCAAACATCTGCGCCTCTTCATCTCCCATTTCCCGCAACGCGGCTTGGGCTTCAAACCTGACAGCCTGATCGATCGGGTCATTCAACTCGCTATAACCCTTTCCATTTTCACTTCCTGCAATGATAACTTGAAATTGCTCTACGCGAGTCGGATCATCACGGTGAGTTTTCGCGAGCGGCGACATTTCCTTGGGTACATTGACCAAAAATCCAGGGCCCGCTAGCTTTTTGCGGCAATGCTTCCAGAGCGTGTCAATAGCGCGAATATGATTCCATCCATCGCGATCGTGCTTCATTCCTTGTTTTTCTATCACTCTCGTAAGCTCTTCGAGCGAAGCCGTTCGAATGTCTACACCAGTGATCCTTTGTATTGTGTCCGTATAATCATAATCTTCCCATGCACGCGAAAGATCGACATGGTACTCGCCAATCGTGAAGACAAGGGTGCCGAAGACTTCCTGTGCGATGTGCCTGTACATACGCTCCACAAGTTTCATGCCGTCATGGTAATCGGCATATGCCATATAAAACTCCATCTGTGTGTAGTCCTGCGCATGCTCGTGGGACATTCCTTCATTTCGGAAAATACGCCCGATCTCGAATACCTTCGTGAATCCAGCCACCATCAAACGCTTCTGCCAGAGTTCTCCAGCTGAAATTCTAAGGTACAGCGGGATTTGAAGCGCGTGGTGGCGCGTTGCGAAGGGGCGCGCATCTGCTCCTCCGGTCGTATGTTCTAACACCGGAGTTTCCACCTCGAGAAAACCCTCTGCCGCGAGAAATGTGCGTGTCGCGCTCCAGAAACGAGCGCGGCGCTCGATCATTGCTCGCAATTCAGGACGAAGCAAAATATCAAGGTAGCGTTTTCGCAAACGCTCTTCCTCATTCTCAATGCCAAAGTGCGCCGCAGGTACCGGGAGCAGGGACTTCGCGAGCATTCTCCACGATATCGCTTCGATAGACTTTTCTCCTCGCCGAGTGATTAATAGTGTGCCCGCTATCTCGATGAAGTCTCCATTATCTACAGTTTCATTAAAAAGCTCATAGGCGTTTCCTGCGAGACTATCAGCCCGCACAAGACCTTGGATTGAACCGCCGCTCCCGTCTGCGAGGTCGACAAAAACAACTCCCCCGTGTTTACGGAGTGCAGTAACGCGACCCGCGAGCGTAGCAGATTTCCCGACTAGTTTTTCAAAAAGATCGATAGTCGCGACGATCGTTCCCGTTCTTTCGGAGCGCGAGGGATACGGTTCTATGCCTTTCTCGCGCAGGAGGCGGAGTTTTTTCAGTCGTTCAGCTCGCAGTTCTTCACGAGAGGCCATTGTGTGCAAAGTGCGCGATATTCTTTATTTCCGCATCGCGCGTTATTCAATATCGAGAATCTTGTAATGAATTGTGCCGCGCGGGGTAGCGACCACAAATGCTTCGCCCTGCATCTTTCCGAGCATCGCCTGACCAAGCGGCGACTCATTCGACACCTTATTTTGTGCAAAATTAGCCTCCTCCGATCCAACGATATGGAGTCGCTCCGACTCGCTCACGCCATCGCGTTGCACAAGCACAGTCGAGCCTATCTCGGCGACATTGCTGTGGTGGTCTTCTGTAATTACAGCGAATTTAATGATCCGCTCAAGTCTTGCGATACGGTCCTCTAGAGCGGCCTGCGCATCTCGCGCTTCATGATATTCAGAATTTTCCGACAGGTCGCCAAGTGATTTCGCATAGTTCAGCTTGTCAGCGATCTCCTTGCGCTTTATTGTCTTTAGCTCCTCTAGCTCCGAAGACAGTTGCTCGTACTTCTCCTTGCTTACATATTGCTCCGCAGTAGCCATAGTAGATGTATTATACAAACCAAACCATCAAAGTCAATCCAGTATGGATAACCGCATTTACTTTTTGCGAATATCTGTTATACACTTAGCACACTATGTCGTCAGAAAAAATGCCGCATATCCCAAGAGTTAAGACTACACCCGAGCATATTCTTGAAGATGCGGGTAAGAAAGTAAGGTTATCTAAAAAAGAGAGGTTCTCGCCGGAAGAAATAGACGTACGGGTAACAGAATTGGCTGATCTTTCAGCCGCCCGGCCCGAGGCCTCCAAACATGTACGAGAAACATGGGGAGGACTCACTAAAAAAGAACGAGAAGAATTGAAGGCCAAGGGAAGAGGGGCCGTTATCGCCCACCTCGAATCTCTCAAGATCGACCCGGAACTGCGCGAATTTGAAGAAGCGAGTCTCTCCGAGTACGACGAGCGCATAAAGGAACTCGCCTCACACCCGGGCGTGCTCACGGCTTACAAAGACCGCTTCGACACTCTAAAGGGAACTCTCGCCAATGTTCTCGCTTTTGAACATCTGCAAAAAGAACTGCATGTCGCGGAAAACACCGAGCAAAAACTGCGGCTTTTTTATGAACAATACGGCAGATCACCGGGTCCGATTGAGCGCAAAAAATTGGAGGGACTTGCAAATCGAGTTGCTAAGCTTAAAGAAGAACTGAAAGGGTTTGAGCTTGATGAGGCTACGATGGACATGTTGCGTCGGAGAGAAATCAGAGACATGCAACGAAACCTCGCGAGTTACAGCTTCGCCGAAACCGAAACCCGTACCGGGCTAATTCGCGAAGTTCTGCCAGACCTTATGCAGGGCGCCCCGGTTCTTTTTCAGGGGGAAACCGGTTCAGGTAAAACACAGCTTGCAAAATATATTTCACATCGCTACTTAGGACACAAGGTAACGCCTGTTTCTTTGCATGAACAACTTAAAGAGTCGCAAGTAATGGGCCGCACTATTCTGAAAGAAGGAGTGACGGAATACATCTATTCCGAAATTGTTAAAGCCATGAAAGAAGGTAAACCGGTTATTCTCGATGAGATTAACTTGGTGCCGCATGAAATGCAGGGTATTTTTAACGAAATATTTCAACTGCGCGTTGGCGATATTTGGGAACACCCGATTACGGGAGAAAAAATAGAAATTGAGAAAGGATTTGTCATAATGGCAACGGCCAACCTCAAGTCAGAGCGGCACAAACAACGTTACGAGCTGGATGTCGCCACCCTTCGCCGTTTCATCGGCGGAGCGGGCGCCCGAGAAATTCATTACCTTGATATCAATAAGAAAGATAAGAGCGGTGGCTATATCGCTCCAGAGACATTGAAAATTTTGGGATCGGTGCTTGCCGATCGTCATGGAAATATCGAATGGAGTGATGTGGAGGCGCCCCAAAAAATGGACGAGTTAAAGAGATTTGTATCCGCCTGCCGCAAGATTCAGGAAGATTTCACGATTTCCATTCGCGAAGGAGGCGAAGAAACACTTGCAAGAACCGATCGCCTCGCGTTTCGTGAGTTGGTCATCACTCTCAAAGACCAGATAGAGATCATGAAGGCCTGGAAAGCCGGGGGTTTCAGGGAGCCACTGCAACAAATCATTCTCCGCGAATTCTTTCACAAAGCGGAGATCAGCGGCCGCGCCGCAAAAGACCGAGAAAACATGGCACGGGTGTTTATCGCCAATAAATTCTTCAAAGACACTAAGCTAGAAGATTTCAAAATACAAGGCCTTGCCGCGCAATCCCTTCGTCAGTGGCAAGGTAAAGAATAGCTCGACGAACTCACCAATAAATAACCATGCCATTCGAAGCATACAAACTCTATCAAGAATACGAGCAGGATAAATACA
>CAZPGN010000012.1:0-9484 GCA_964586635.1 uncultured Candidatus Saccharibacteria bacterium
ATAGAATACCTCTCACTGTTCGTAACTTTTTCATATGGTTCGTGGTTGCATTGAATATAACATCGCAACTATGTATCGCCATTAAACACTCATTGCATACAGTATGCCATTTTACTCTATGGCAACAAACCCGTTTATACACATTGTTGACTTTATTTTCAGGAGGTGCTATACTTGCTGTAGTCAAGACAGCGCTGATCAAGAGAAAAGGTATCGAGTCTCCATCTGCGGTTTACTGTTTTTGATATATTATTGGCCATTCTCTATTGCACTATGCAGGGAACAATCGCTCGAATCATTTCCGACAAAGGATTCGGTTTCATCAAGAGCGAGGGTCAGGGAAAAGACCTCTTCTTCCACTCAAACGATTTGGAGGGAGTCTCTTTTAACGACCTTCGCGAAGGTGATTCTGTAACCTTTGAGGTCGCACAGAGCCCGAAAGGGCCGAATGCGGTCAAGGTCAGCAAGGTTGCGTAAGCAATCGACCTCGAGAACAGCCCCGCGCCATCAGGCGCGGGGCTGTTCTCTTTTTCTTATTGTCCAAAACAAGTGGAGATATCACGTGAACCGACACGCTAGCTTGTTTCTAGTGCCTTAACCATCCTGCGGCCAAAAGAATTCCAGCAAATATGTTAAACAGCGAATGAGCAGCCACCTGTTCTGCCGGAAGACCAAAAACAAGCATATAGATGTGCGTTACAACAACGATAAATAATCCCACACCATACAACCACCAACTCGACTTACTGTATGAATTCATAACATTGCTATATTAATAATAATGCTTTGGCAATTAGCCCGATCATTAGTATACCAAAAAAGTTTAACAAAAACGAAAGTGGGATAAAAAGAGAAGTCTTAATTCTTGAAAATCCCATCATTGCTATTCCAAGTTCGTCTGGTAGCGGAGACGCAATGATCAATGCTCCAATGAAAGGTATTAACAACTTGAAGGGGTTTGACTGAAAAATTGAAATTAATCTCCTAGATTTAGATTTTCTCATCACATGCAAGAAATCCTCTGACAATCTGTTCTTAATAAAACGAAACAAGATAAAATCACCGGCCAAGGCGCCCATGCCGCCAAAAAATGCAACCCAAAATACTGAATTTGATTGGGCAATTTCTGCAAGCACGACCGTGGCCGGAGCGGCCGTAAAAACAGAAACAAAAAATATACCCGCCACAAAACTTCCTGCAAACTTTATTTCTTGTGTTGATGTCAATAGGTTTTTAAGGGCTCCCGTTTTTACAAGAATGACGGCTACCATAATACTAAGAATAATAATTCCCATGTCTCTCATTACATTTCTTCCGTGATTGTCCATAATTTTTAGGTGCCTACACAAAGTGTCTACTTTATGGGGTACAGATCATTGGCGGATAGGGTGGGATTTTGATTTTTCAAATACTCGTTAATTCGCTCGCGATCCTCGTTCTCTTTTTCGCCTTTGAAATATATCTCAATAAAATCAATTCGCTGGTCTTGCTCAAAATAGGAATAAATGACTCGCAATGAATTCTTATGCAAAGTTTTGCATGCCATGCGAATTTTTATAATTTGATACATGCCTTGGTCGGTGAGGACAGCAGTGTGTTTGTCTATCGGGATACTATCAACGCGTAACGCTAAGCAGAGGCGTTTAAAATCCTCTAGGAGTGTCCGGTAACGTTTTTTCAGCCTTTTGAAGTCTTTCTGGAACTTATGCGTCTCATTAAAGCGGATCGTCATCATAACTGCGAACTGAGTGATTATGGCTTCTATAAAACACCATCTCGTATTCAAGCTGATTACCATTCTTTAGAGCCGCTTTCCACGGCATATCTTCATGTGAGTATGCGCTGATTTCATTTGCGCTCATATGCGCGAGACGACCTAGCTCTTCGTCAATATGTTCAAGTTCGCGTGCCGAAAGAACGGAAAGATCCGGCTTTCGCCGAGGGAGATATTTCTTTTGCTCATACTGAAAGTAAGAACTTTTCACCCGTTCAATATCCCCCTTTTTTATCATATAGTCAGTAATCGCTTTAAATTCAATAGGAGTGGGGCCGTATGTATTCCTTGTATATGTAGCGCCAATAAGCTGTTTTTCGTATTTTTCGTAAAAATCAAAATCTATGAAATAAAGAAGTTTATAAAGTACCGTTTCCCCGATATTCGGTCGCGCGCCCACACGCTCAAGGATATAAAGTAAAACCTCTCGGAATTTCTCCATATTCTTTTGCGGAACATCAATTCGCATATCTGGCCGCTTGGATAGCTTTTTGGCTTTCTTATCTAGCAAAACAACCCGAGAAGGCGCGGGCTCCATCTCGGTAAGGAAATTTTCCAACGACATATCAAAAAGAGCCGCGAGCTTCTTGGCCTCGGGTATAGTAAGCTCCCTCTCCCCGCGCTCAATTTGCATGTAGGTTGGGCGGGAAATACCAAGCTCTGACGCAAGATATTCCTGCGTCATGCTGCGCTTTTTGCGTTGTTCTTGAATAAATTTAGCAAGCATGATAGAAATTAGAAATTTTAGATTATAAATTTTATATCACACATTCAGAGTGTTTGGAAACCGTAATAATTTAAAATTTAACATTCAAAATCTATAATTTATCATCTCTCATTCCTATAGTAGGCGATGTAGGATTTCTTGTCAATAGCAACGTAAAGAAGTTATACACCCTCTATATTTCCGCCAAGACCATGGTGTGTACCCTGTTTAGTAGACACTTTGGAACACACTTCCTGCCCCCCCCCTGATTGAGTCAAAAGATATTCTCTGTACTCAACCGGAGACATCTTGTTCATGGTCTACTTCATGGGGTACAGATCAAAAACGGATAGGGTGGGATTCGAACCCACGAGGGGCTTTGACACCCCTACACGCGCTCCAGGCGTGCGCCTTCGGCCACTCAGCCACCTATCCAGCTTGTGTCGTTGCAGGCGCCCGCACCCTTCGGGTGCGGGCGCCTACCGAATGCAATCACTATAGGCTATTTCTCCATCTCCCTCAATATGGCAATGCGTTCCTCTATCGGCGGATGCGTGGAATAAATTTTGTTCAAAAAACCTAGCGCTTCGCGCGCACCAAAGGGATTTGCTATATATAGGTGCGCCATCGCATGGTTCGCCCGTCGCATCGGCGCATTGTGAGCCGCCATTTTCGCAAGAGCTCTAGCAAGACCTTCCGGATAGCGCGTGAGCAGGGCGCCAGAGGCATCGGCGAGAAATTCACGCTTCCGCGAAATAGCGAGTTGCATAAGCGTGCCAATAATGGGAGCCAGGACGGCAAGCAGTAAACCGATGAACATAAGCGCCGCGCCTGCCCGATTGTCCCTATCGCGACCTCCCCAGACCTGCATACGAAGGAAAAAGTCCGAAAGAAGCGCGATGAATCCTACGAGTGTCACAGCAACAGTGGACACAAGCATGTCCCGATTGCCGATATGCGAAAATTCGTGCGCAATGACCCCTTCAAGCTCGCTTCGGTCAAGCATTGCGAGGAGGCCCGTTGTCGCCGCGATTACCGCATGGTGCGAATCTCGACCAGTCGCAAACGCATTCGGGACCGTATCGGGTATGATATAGAGCTTCGGCATTGGGAGACCGGCAGTAATCGCGAGGTTTTCGGCTATCGTATAAAAGTCGAAGTAACGGTCCCTTTCCGCAGGAACTGCGCCCGAAATACCGATGACTAATTTGTCAGCCCACCAGTAACTCGCAATATTCGCGAAAACGCTTCCTATGACAGCTATGACGAGTATTTCTGGGGCGTCATACGCAATACTGAAAAACCATCCAAGCGAAATGGTAACAATAACGAAAATACCAAAAAGCGTCCATGTCTTCCATATATTGCTCGCTCGATGGGTATACAGCGTTGCCATATGAAAAATCGCTACCGTCGCATGAGACGATAGCCGTTTGATTAGAACTTCACTTCTACCGGCTCCTGTGCGGGTGAACCCTCCGGAAGATCGAAGAACTCCTGCTCCTTGAAATTGAAGAACGCGGCAACGACATTCCCTGGGAACGACTGCAAACCTGTATTCAGGTCACGCACATTCGCATTGTAAAACCGCCGCGCGGCCTGTATTTTATTTTCGGTGTCAGAAAGCTCTCGTTGAAGCTCCAGAAAATTCTGATTTGCCTTAAGGTCGGGGTATGCTTCAGAAAGTGCAAACAGGGTTTTGAGCGCTCCCGCGAGCTCACCCTCGGCCCTGCCATGCTCTCCGACCGTATGCGCTCCCATCGCGGCGGACCTTGCCGCAATCACCTTCTCAAATGCTTCGCGCTCGTGAGTCGCGTATCCTTTTACCGTATTCACGAGATTCGGAATGAGGTCATACCGACGCTTCATTTGAACCTCAATATCAGACCATGCCTCTTTCGCCCGGTTTATCAGTGCGACAAAACGATTGTACTTCAAAACAACCCAGACGATGAGCAGTGTCGAGACTGCTATAAAAACAGTAATGATATTCACAGGGCTAATATATCACGCGCAACGCCCGATGGCAATACTATTGCAAACACTTTTCCATTTCCGAGCCGAGGGCGCAACAAGGTATCTAATAATCTTTATTGCTTAAAAGGGTTGCGGCCCGAACGAAGCTGGCGCACTGCATCTTCGACCTGTGCCGTCAAGGCTGGGTTCAATTCGGCCGCTTTCTGCAATTCTCGAATAGACTCATTGCGCCGCCCAATATTCGCATACACAATACCTAGCGACACATGCGCCTGTGGATTCGCTGGTTCATCGATAACTAAAAATTCGAGCTGATTCGCCGCCTTATCAAACTGTCCCGTATTCACAAATGCGCTCAAGATGCGTTGGTCGAACGGGAGCTTTCCGCCGGAAAGTTCATCGACAATCTCGTCTTTGCCAGAATAGATTGCGCCGACAATGTAGAGGAGTCTGGCGGTCTCATAAGTCGGATCGAGCTCGTATGCCTGCTTCAGTGTCGCAAACACTTCATCATATCGCTTGAGACCGATAAGCACGGAGGCACGCTCAAATAGGATTGCCTGTTTGTTTGGTGAGAGTTCGTGCGCCCTATCAAGATACTGCAGGGCATCGGCGTACTGTCCTGCCGTCGCAAGGAACGATCCGAGGAACAAAATCTGCCGGGCATTTTCGGGCTGTCGTTCTATCTCCTTCGCACCCTCGTCACGCGCAAGGACAAAG
Source organism: uncultured Candidatus Saccharibacteria bacterium (assembly GCA_964586635.1). Classification (GTDB taxonomy): domain Bacteria; phylum Patescibacteriota; class Minisyncoccia; order Phycocordibacterales; family CAZPGN01; genus CAZPGN01. The sequence goes on from CAZPGN010000012.1 coordinate 5,178, forward strand.
AAATCGTTCCGAAACTCGGAGTCGAATTGGTCGGCCCGCGCAACGACCTGGCTCGCAAACTGCAGTAGATGCTCACGCGCCTCCGTCTGACCGATACCACCGTACTGTATCGCTTTTTTGAAGTGATCGATATTTTCGCGATCTATTTTCTGCGTATTAATCGCTCTGACAAGCTGGCGCGACGCGAGTACGTGGCGCACATTGAACATATATAGCGAGGTTATCACAAGAAGCACGACAACACCTGCCGCCGTTTGCTCCGCCCAGTCGGGAAGGCGGCGCGGCGCGGCGCGTGGGACGCCACTCTGCACACTTTCCTCCGATACGCGTGTCGCGATGTGTGAATGCACGAATGAGAGAAGCGAGATGAAGAGAATATAGCTCGTTATCTGGTCAAATACGGTAAAGTTTTGAAGTATGTGGCCGACAAATAGGCCAGTAAAAAGGCTCTTACCGATAATAGAAATATCAGTTTTCTTCCACAGGCAATAGAGCGCTGTGGCATATAGCCCGAGATATGCAACAAGCCCGACGACACCTGTCCCAACGAGCCAATCCAGAAAGATATTATGGGCGCGATCAAACCACGGTTCCTGACCATATAGTTGAGACTTGTAGTATTTACTAAAGACAATGATGAAATTTTCAGGACCCCATCCAAGGAGCGGCCGTTCCTTAGCTCCTTCGAGCGCCATGCCCCATATGGTCGTGCGCGTGTCAAACGTGTCAATTAGCGCCTTGGTTGTGAACCGATGGAGGATGGGATTCGATTTGCCGAATTCCGTCTGGGCAAGACCGAAAAGGCTCCCGGACCCAAAAACAGCGACAATTAAACCAATGAGAGCGGCTTTGCGCAGTGAGCCGGCAGAGCGCATGCCGAGAAGGAAAAGCGCCACCAAAGAACCGCCAACAAGCCCAATGATCGCTCCGCGCGTAGCAGATGCTACGATAAGTGAAATGTAGACAAAGAGAAGTGTGCTCGAGATGCCCCACGCCGCGCGGGACCGTTTGTCGAAATGCAAAAGCGCGGCAAGCAGAGTCGCCGCAATAAATACGAGCAAAATCGCGCCCACAGGTTTCTGCGGAGCGCCTGCAAACATATATGAGATATAAACACCGCCAAGCGCCAATCCTCCGACAATAAAGCGAGATATTGACCGTACCGAATCTCCCCTCATGTAATAGAGAAGGAAAAAGATATGGAACAGAAGGTATCCGGCGAGATATGTTGCATTCCCAAGCGTGCCGTCGATGCGCACACCACCTTGTTGGATAACGGCATATCCAGCGAGTTGAAATGCCGCGTACAGCACAACAATAACGCTCGTTCCGATCATCGAGCCAAAGAATTTCATCCATCGGGCGGGAGTGTTCAATATGGAGCCAAGAGTGATGAAATATGCGAACAAGTGCATGTGGCCGAGGAGACCTTCCATGCGCTCGTAGTTCGACCAGAAACTAATCGAGGGATTCGCGCCAAATATCGTCGCGAGCGTAATGGCAATTGCAAGCGCTGAATATGCGTAAAGAAGCCATGTTCGTTTTGGACGGTAGTCGGGGTCACGGATCATGAGAATAAGCCACAGAGCAAAGACTATTTCCACCACGATACGGAAAAAGAAGTTCTTTCCTGTAATGAATGGAAAGAACATTGAATTGGTAATGAAAAGAGGGGTGAGCGCGACAAGCAGCAGTCCAAATACGGCACCATTGGCCAATATGTTGTTGAGTTTCATAGTAAACAAGTCTAACGCAAAAACAGCCCGTCCACAATGCCCATTCGGGCGGACGGACTGTTTTTGATTGTGCTTTGCTAGTGCGTTTTAGTTGCCGATTCGCGCTTGGATCTGTTTTTGCAAGTCTTCTATCATTTTCTGGAGGTCTTGCACTTGCTGTTCTAGCTGCGACTCCGACGGGGCCGTCGCAGGCACTGCCGGTGTGGCAGGAGTCGCTGGCGCGGGAGCCGCGGTTCCCGATACTTCGCCGAGTTTGGCGCGAGTTTTGGGCCCTACGAATCCATATCCGGGATCGCCGGGACTAGCAAGGTTGTACTTCTCTTGGAACTTACCGACAGCTTTCTGTGTGAGAGACCCGAAGGTTTCGGTTTCATTGCCGGGAGAACCGACGCCGATTGCAGAAATCTTCGTATCAGGGTCGCTGTTCAATATCTGTTGGAGGCGTTTGACATCTTCGCCTTTCGCGCCCACATCAAGTGAGCGGGTGAAGGCAGTGGGGACGGCTTGCGCCGGTAGCGCGGGTGTTGCTGGTGTGGCGGGTGTGGCGGGTGTGGCCGCAGGAGCTCCAATTGCCGCTACTGATTGGAGTTTTGCGCGAGTTGTGGGACCCAGGAGTCCAAAGCCGGTGGTTGCTTCTGTGCCTTGAGATACGATGTTGTATTTCTTCTGGAATTTCTGGAGAGCGAGTTTCGTCAGATTCCCGAATAACTCGGTTTCATTGCCTGGAGAACCGATGCCCGATTCTGCGATGCGCGTGTCAGGGTCGCTGTTCAATATCTGCTGGAGGCGTTTGACATCTTCGCCCTTCGCGCCAATGCGCAGAACGCGGGTGAATACTGGAGACACGGACAGTGCAATAGGAGATGGGGTTGCGGGTGGAGTGGGTAGCGTTACTGCGGCAGAGACCGAGGCGGGTTGTGGCGCGGGTGAGGATGGCGCGGGGGCCGGCGCGCTTGGTGCGGCCGTACCACCACCTCCGCCACCGCCACCTCCACCACCGCCTCCACCACCACCACCGCCACTACCGCCTCCAATGCAGGTTGTAGATTCTGGCGTGACCGTAATGGTTGCTACCGAGGCGCCATTTGGAGTATCAAGCTCAAGAATTGATTCACTCGCCGTACAACTTCTCGATGTCATGTAGGCATTGTTCGAGAGAGTTAGATTCCGACGATCGGGAGAAGCAAGCTTCATGTGTCCCGATGCCGGCATGACGATAGAAAGGCTCGAGCTTGAATCGTCAACCGTTACCGTCTCTGTTTGAGAGGTGTCGCGCACATATATCGAGAGTCCATTGACGGTCAAGACTACCTCATTCCCGCTTCCGCCATCGAATACTGCGTCGAGTGCGGCGAGTGCGGTAACCGGCGACGCAAGGAGCGCAAGAAGCACGAGGACGATACGCAATTTCTTCATATTTGTGCCGGATTAGGAATAATAATTGGTATCGTCTGCGTTATTTGACGCCCATCCAGGTCCAGGTCGCCGATGCGGGCGTAACGGCCCCGCCGTAAACCTCACCATAACCAGTGTTCAACACAGTTACCTGAATGACACCAGCGGATGTCGACGAAGCGCTCGTCATCACAAGTCCGAGTTCAAGTTTGCTCGGCGTAACGAATACTTTGTAATCAGTATTTGCAATGCCTGCACCGGTGCAGTTCGTAGAAAGCGAGGTGCTTGCGGCAATGGAAACTGCCGGGTTATATGTGCAAGTTCCGAAGAGCATCTGTGTGATGCCGTTACCGAAACGACCGATCACCATACCGTCAGACGAAGTGGTCGTACCCATAACGCCAAGATTCACATAAGGACTCGAGGATGCGACTCCAAGCGAGCCACTGAATCTTGCATTTCCAGTTGCGGCGGTAACGGTCGCGAAGCTATTAATGTTCAAGTCGCCATAGAAACTGGATACGCTAGTTACAGCAAGCGTGCTTGAAGCGTAGAGACTGCCTTGCGTCTCAACATTGCCCGTTGACCCGGTCGTCGTAGCTCTTCCTCCTACCCACATCGCGTTAGAGGCCTGCACGATAGAAGTTGAAGCATACCCATTATTGTCGACCACGAAGAGTTCGCCGTCCGATGAGTCTAGGATCCTGAATAAGTCCGCCGTCTGCGATGTGGTGGCCTTCAATGTAAGCGGAATGCCCGCGGTCGTACTAGCAGTGAGAGTCAAGACCGAATTGCCGGATGCGGCGCGATTTCCGAGCACAACCTGATCAGATTCATTTGTAAGGTACACTCGATTACCTGCGTCCGTCCATCCTCCGTTGATAGATGTCCAGGCATTATTCTGATACACGCGTACTGCATTGTTGGTTGAGCTGTAGTAGAGGGTACCGTTCTGGACAAGATCGCCTCCTGGTTCTACGGAAAGCGTTCCGAGTACAAGCGCTCCACCTCGCGCGAGAGTCGTTGTGGCAAGCGTTGAAGTGGCTGTTACGTTGAATGTGCTTGATGCGTGCAGTATGTCGTCAAACCACGCTTGGCCATCAAACTCCGACTGGCCTTCGACAAAGAGTGAGTCTCCTGCGAGGGCGGTGAGGTGGTCGCCTGTCGAGCCTGTGC